>NZ_JACBXC010000370.1 GCF_013870535.1 Streptomyces phytophilus
ATCCCCACGGTGGCGGCGGTGAACCTGCCGGCGGCGCTGCGGGAGTTCCACGACGCGTACCCGCAGGTGCGGATCAGCCTGGCGGTGGGGGCGAGCGAGAACCTGGTGCGGGCGGTCGCGGAGGGCACGTACGACCTGGCGCTGCTCGGGGTGCCCACGGGCTTCCGCGCTACGAGGGTCCGCGAGCGGGTGCTCGTACGGGACCGGCACCTGGCCGTCGTACCGCCGGACCACCCGCTGGCGGACGCGGGGGAGACGGACCTGGCGCGGCTGGCGGAGGAGACGTTCGTCGACTTCGCGGCGGGTACGGCGGCGTGGGCGCAGTCGGAGGAGGCGTTCGCGGCGGCGGGGCTGCGCCGGACGGTGGGCTTCGAGGTGTCGTCGATGGACTTCATGGCGGACCTGGTACGCGCCGGGCTGGGCGTGGCCCTCCTCCCCAGCACCTTCGCGCCCCGCCTCACGGGCCTGGCCACGGTCCGCGTCGCGGGCGGCCCGTCCCGCGAGGAGCGCCTCATCTGGCCCCGCACCCGCCCGTCCCCGGCGGCGGCGGCGTTCCTCCACAGCCTGGGGGTGGACCCGGACGAGGACGGCGCCCCGGCGGCGTGAGCCCGCGCGGAAGCGGACCCGGGCCTGGTCGGCCCGGGTCCGCTGCCCCCGATTCCCCGTGGTTTCAGGCGGCGGTGGTCAGTCGGCCGCGTAGGCGTACTCGCGGTCCTCCACCGGCTTCGGCTCCGCCGCCGGCCGGCGGCCGGAGCGCAGGCCCGACACGGCGATGACCAGGCCGATCAGCGCCATGCCGGCGACCACGTACAGCGCCGGGTCGAAGCCGTTCAGCAGCGCCCGGGAGCCGGTCGCGCCCTCCGCGTTCGCGGTGAGCACGGCGGTCACGACCGCCAGCCCGATCGCCCCGCCCACCTGGAGCGAGGTGTTCAGCAGGCCGCCCGCGAGCCCCTGCTCGTGGTCCGGGATGCCCGCGGTGCCCTGGATGTTGAAGGACGCGAACGCCAGCATGAAGCCGACGCCCAGCAGCACCATGCTCGGCAGGGTGCCGACCAGGTACGGTGCGTCGCGGTCGAGGGCGAGGAAGAGCACGTACGCCACGAGGTGCGCGACGACGCCGCCCGCGATGGTGACCGTGGTGCCGAACCGCTCGATGAGCGGCTCCATCCGCGGCGAGCCGAACGCGACGATCAGCGCCGCGGGCAGGAAGCCGAGCGCCGTCTCCATCGCCGACCAGCCCAGCACCGACTGCAGGTACTGCATCACCAGGAACTGGAAGCCCAGGTACCCGCCGAAGAACACGGCGGCGCCGAGGTTCGCGCGGGCCAGCGGGCCGGAGCGCAGGATGCCCAGCCGGATCAGCGGGTGGCTGCTGCGCCGCTCGATGGCCAGGAACGCGCCCAGCAGCACCGCGGCCGCGGCGAACTGCAGGAGCGTACGGGACGCGCCCCAGCCCACCTCGGGCGCCTCGACGACGGTGTAGACGAGCAGCAGCATCGCGCCGACGCCGGTGACCGCGCCGGGGAAGTCGTAGCCGCCGGTACGCTCCGGCCGCCCCTCCTTCGGCAGCACGCGGAAGGCCGCGACGAGCGCGATCAGGGCGACGGGGAACGGCAGGAAGAAGGTCCAGCGCCAGCCGACCTCGGTCAGCAGGCCGGAGAAGACGAGGCCGGCGCTGTAGCCGCTGGCGCCGAAGACGGCGAAGATCCCGAGCGCCTTGTTGCGGGCCGGGCCCTCGGCGAAGGTCGTGGTGATGATCGAGAGCGCGGCGGGCGCGGTGAACGCCGCGGAGACGCCCTTCAGCAGCCGGGTCGCGATCAGCAGCCCGCCGTCGTCGACCAGCCCGCCGAGCAGCGAGGTGACGGCGAACACCGCGACGGCGACGAGGAACACCCGCCGCCGGCCGAGGAGGTCTGCGGTGCGGCCGCCGAGGAGGAGCAGCCCGCCGTAGGTGAGGACGTACCCGCTGACGACCCATTGGAGGGTGCTCGTGGACAGCCCGAGGTCGGCCTGGATGGAGGGGAGGGCGACCCCCACCATCGACACGTCGAGAGCGTCGAGGCCGACCACGAGGGAGACGGTCAGCAGAATGCCCCACAGGCGGGCGTCCCACTTCGTCGACGTCGTGGACAGATGTGGTGCGGAAGAGCTCATGAGGGACGACAGTACATGCAGAGACATCTAATGCCAACGCATTTAATGAAGTCGCATTAGGTTCACGCGCATGTTACCTTGGGGTCTGTGAGCGTGAGCGACATCGGCGCCGAGCGCGCCCTGGTGGACCGCTGGCACGGCCTCCTGGCCTGTCACGCGGCGGTGTGGGGTGCGCTGGAGCGCGAGTTGCAGAGCAGGCACGGCATCGGCGTGAGCGAGTTCGAGGCCCTGGAGGGCCTGGCGGGCTGCGGCCACGACAAGTGCCGCGCCGCCGAGCTGGCCGAGGCGGTGCACCTGAGCCAGAGCGCCACGTCGCGGCTGACGGCCCGGCTGGAGCGCGCGGGGCTGGTGCAGCGGGCGATGTGCGACGTCGACCGGCGCGGCATCTTCGTCCTGCTGACGGAGAAGGGCCGCGACCTGTACGAGGCCGCCAGGCCGACGCACCGCGAGGTGCTGGCGGAGGCCCTGCCCGGTACGGAGCAGGCCGTCGGCCTCTGACCCCCTTCAAGAACCCCGGAGAACCCCGGAGACCCCCGGAACGGCCAAGACGCCCCGGGGGTCCGCGATTTGACACCGTCTCAGACGTCGAACGCGCCGTCGCGCGCGGCCTGCAGCCCCGCCTGGAAGCGGGTACGGGCGCCCAGGCGGTGCATCAGCGCGCTCACCCTGCGGTTGAGCGTACGGGCGCTCACCCCCAGCCGCCGCGCCACCGCCTCGTCCTTCAGCCCCGCCGCGAGCAGGGTGACGAGCTGCCGGTCCGACTCGGCGTCGGCGGCCTGCTCGGCCGCCGCGTCCACGGCGCCGGGCACCGGCACGGCCGCCGCCCACAGCAGCTCGAAGAGCTGAACGAGCGCGTCCAGCAAGGCCCCTTCGTGGATGACGAACGCGCTGTCGACCATCTCGTGGGCCTCGCGGCTGAACGGCAGGATCGCCGTCGAGGCGTCGGCGACGGCGAGCTTCAGCGGCACGTCCGTGTGCACCCGGGCCTGCTCACCCGCCGCGACGACCGCCTCGAAGACGTCGAACGCCCCCGGCACCTCCAGCGCCTCCGGCGCGTACAGCCCGCGCACCCGCGCGCCGCGCGCCAGGATCTCCAGCTCCGCCCGGTTCGGCTCGGCCGGCTCCTGCGCGTACGGCGGCCGGTCCAGGACCAGCAACTCCCGCCGCACCGACCGCTGCAGCCGGTCGAAGGCCGCCGCGACCGAGCCGCGGCCGAAGAGGATCTCCACCTGGTCCTCGGGGCGGTGCCTGCGGTCGACCGGGAGGTCGGCGACCAGGGCGGTGGCCGCGGTCCTGGCCACGGCGACCTGGTCCTGCCAGCGCATCGTGAGCTGGTCGACGGCCGCGTCCGGCCGGATCGCGACGAGCCGGACCGGGGCGCCGGGCAGCAGCGTCACCAGGCCCAGCTCCGTGAGCCGCTCGACCGCCGGTGCGGTCTCGGCCTCCGTGCGCCCCGCCGCCGCGGCCAACCGGGCGGTGTCGAGGGGCGGATGGCGCAGCAGCAGGCGGTACAGGGCCTCGTCGGCCGCGAGGACGCCGAACGGTTCGAACATGGGTGGTACCCCCCGGGCGCGTATCGGAAATTTCCCGCCTGATGGGGGCAGAGCGAGCGGCGCATGGGCGCCATGGCGTCCGTTCGCCAGCCGAAGGACGTGGACATCCAGACGATCACGGTACTTCCTGGTGAGGACAACGTCATCGAGGAGGAGATCCGGGTGAGACCCCATCACCGCGCGATTACCACCGTGACGGTCGGCGCAGCGCTCGTGGCGAGCCTGTTCACGGCCGCCGCCCCCGCGCAGGCCGCCACCGGGCACGGCAAGCCGGGCAAGCACTGGGACGCACCGGCGTGCGAACGGGTCGTCAGCGACGGCTCGCTCTCCCACACCCGGGACGGCGGCGCCACCTTCGCCCCGACCACCACCGCCGAACGCCCCACGTACTACCAGCTGGTGACGGGCCTGGAGACGCTGGCCGCCCCGAACCGGCTGCTGGCCACCGACATCAACGGCCGGGTGACCCGGTCGACCGACTCCGGCTGCAGCTGGGACACCATCGCCAAGCTCGGCAGCGGCCACTGGTTCGTCTCCCCGGCGCGCGACGGCAGCGCCTACGTGTGGGAGCTGCGCGGCGACCGCGTCTACCGGGTCGCGGGCCGCACGGTCACGAAGATGCCGGCCTTCGACGGCGAGAGGCTCGGCGGGCTCTACGGCCTGACCGCCAACCCGCGCCGCACCGGCCACCTGAGGGCCGTCACCGACGACGGCCGCGTGCTGGAGTCCAGGGACGCCGGGCGCAGCTTCCGCGCCATCGGCACGCCCGTCCCGCTGGCCGAGGTCGGCCCGCACACCATGTTCTACGACGCGAAGGTCTCCACCGCCGACTTCGACCGCATCGTCGTCGGCGTGAGCGACGCCGGCGGCTTCACCAGCGACGACGCCGGCCGCACCTGGCGGCGCGCCAGGCTCGGCGCCGCGGGCGACAAGGTCAACGGCTTCTCGCTGGCCATCTCGCTCGTCGACCCGCGCGTGGTCTACGCGAAGGCGCTGAACGTCACCGAGCTGAACGCGGGCGAGAGCGGCCGGCACCTCTACCGCTCCACCGACGGCGGGCGCACCTTCCGGCCCGTGGTCGACCAGTTCCAGGGCGGCGAGGACGTGGTGATCCCCAACGGCGGCTGGATCCGCCCCGATCCGACCGACGCCGACGTCGCCTACTTCGAGTACGGCGACCCGTGGAGCGGCACCAACCTGTACCGCTTCGACGCCGACGACGACGAGTTGACGATCCGGCACTCGAACCACCACGGCATCGGCGCACTCGCCGTCAGCCCGGCCGACCCGGACGTGCTGCACGCCGGCCTGACCTCGGTGCCCGGCGACGCACCGCT
>NZ_JACBXC010000371.1 GCF_013870535.1 Streptomyces phytophilus
CGACCCGTTCGCGTCCGACCGTACGAGCTGGTTCCGGCAGGACCGGTTCGGGATGTTCATCCACTTCGGCGCGTACTCCAACCTGGAAGGCGAGTACACCCGCCCCGACGGCACCGTCTGCCGCGACGCCGAGTGGATCAAGCGGCAGTGCGACATCCCGAACGAGGCGTACGAGAAGCAGGCCGCGACGTTCGACCCCGCGGACTTCGACGCCGAGGCCGTCGTCGGCGCGGCCAAGGACGCCGGGATGCGGTACATCGTCATCACCTCGAAGCACCACGACGGCTACGCGATGTGGCCGACGAAGGTCAACTCGTGGAACCTGCGGGACCACTCGGCCTTCGACAAGCGCCGGGACATCATGGCCGAGCTGAAGACGGCGGCGAAGAAGGCGGGCATCAAGCTCGGCTTCTACTACTCGATCTGGGACTGGCACGACCCGGACTTCGCCGACCCGGCCACCTTCCCGCGCTACGAGAAGCGCATGTACGCCCAGCTCAAGGAGCTGGTCACGAAGTACGACCCGGCCCTGCTCTGGTTCGACGGCGAGTGGGAGACGGACCGGCCGAACAACCCCTGGACCGCACAGGACGGCGAGCGCCTGGAGACGTACCTGCGCGGGCTCGACCCGGACCTCGTCGTCAACAACCGCGTCGGCAAGCGCCGCGTGACCGACGGCGACTACGGCACCCCGGAGCAGGAGATCCCCGGCGCGCCGGTCGACGGCCAGCTGTGGGAGTCGTGCATGACCCTCAACGGCCACTGGGGGTACGCCCGTTACGACGAGAACTGGAAGTCCGGCGCCTCGCTGGTACGCAACCTGCTCTCCACCGCCTCCCGCAGCGGCAACTACCTGCTCAACGTCGGCCCGGACGCCCGCGGCCGCATTCCCGCGCCTTCCGTCCAGCGGCTCGGGGAGATGGGCGACTGGCTGCGCACCGCGGGCCAGGGCGACGCCGTCTACGGCGCGGGGTTCGGCGGACTCGTCGAACAGCCCGGCTGGGGCACCGTCAGCCGCAAGGGCGACAAGCTCTACGCGGCCGTCACCGCCTGGCCCGCGGCCGGCGACTCCCTGCACCTCAAGGCCCGTACGGACATCGAAGTGAAGTCGGCCCGCGTACTCGGCTCCGATCAGGAGGTGACCGCCGCGAAGACGGCCGACGGCTTCGACCTCACCCCCGCCGGCACCGCCACCAACGACGCCGCCACCGTCATCGAACTGACCGTCGACCCCGGCCCGACGGCCGCACCGGGCAGCGGCACGGGCCTGAAACAGGAGATCTTCGACAACCCCGAACTGTCCGGCCCGCCGAAGGCCACCCGCACGGACCCGGCCGTCAACCACTCCTGGAAGTACACCGGCTCACCGGCGGCGGACATCCCGGCCGACGGCTTCGGCATCCGCTGGACGGGCACCGTCGAACCGCGCCGCTCCGAGACGTACACCCTGACCACGGTCTCGGACGACAACGTACGGCTCTGGATCGACGGCGAGCTGGTCATCGACAACTGGACCCCGCACAACGTGACCGTCGACAAGGCCGAGGTCGCCCTGAAGGCGGGCACGCACCACGCCATCAAGGTCGAGTACGCGGAACAGACGGGCGACGCCCACATGAAACTGCTCTGGTCCAGCCCCGGCCAACCCCAGCAGATAATCCCCCGCCAACAACTCAACCCGAACTGACCCCCGACCAGAACCCGAGACGCCCCGCCCCCGCGGCGGGGCGTCTCCTCCGCCTACGCACCCGCCAGGTCGAGGGCTATGTCGGTGATCATGTCTTCCTGGCCGCCGACCATGCCTCTGCGGCCCACCTCCACCAGGATCGTGCGCGTGTCCAGGCCGTAGCGGGACGCCGCTGCCTCCGCGTGGCGGAGGAAGCTGGAGTACACGCCCGCGTAGCCCAGGGTCAGGGTCTCCCGGTCGACCCGGACCTCGCGGTCCTGCAAGGGGCGGACCACGTCGTCGGCGGTGTCCATCAGCGGGAACAGGTCGCAGCCGTGCTGCCAGCCCATCAGGTCCGCGACCGCGACGAACGCCTCCAGCGGGCAGTTGCCCGCGCCCGCGCCCTGGCCGGCCAGGGAGGCGTCCACGCGGACCGCGCCGCTTTCGACGGCGACGACGGTGTTGGCGACGCCGAGGGCCAGGTTGTGGTGGGCGTGGATGCCGAGTTCCGTGGCGGGGTCGAGGGCCTCGCGGTACGCCTGGAAGCGGGCGCGTACGCCGTCCATCGTCAGTCGGCAGCCGGAGTCGGTGACGTACACGCAGTGGGCGCCGTACGACTCCATCAGCTTCGCCTGCCGGGCCAGCTCCGCCGGTTCGGCCATGTGGGACATCATCAGGAAGCCCGCCACGTCCATGCCCAGTTCGCGGGCCGCCGAGATGTGCTGGGCCGAGATGTCCGCCTCGGTGCAGTGGGTCGCGATGCGCACCGAGCGGATGCCGAGGCGGTGGGCGAGGCGGAGGTCCGCGAGGGTACCGATGCCCGGCAGCAGCAGGGTGGTGGGGATCGCCGTGCGGGCGGCGTCGGTGACGGCCTCTATCCACTCCCAGTCGGTGTGGGCGCCGATGCCGTACGTGATGCTGGAGCCGGACAGGCCGTCGCCGTGGGCGATCTCGATGGCGCCGACGCCCGCGGCGTCCAGCGCGGCGGCGATGGTGCGGGCCTGCTCGACGGTGTAGCGGTGCCGCAGGGCGTGCATGCCGTCCCGCAGGGTCACGTCCTGGACGTACAGCGCGGTGGATCCGGGGGTCTCGGTCACGGGGTGCTCACCTTCGCGGTTCGGACTGCGGCCATGCGCTCCGCGGTGCGCAGCGCGGCGGAGGTCATGATGTCGAGGTTCCCGGCGTACGACGGCAGGTAGTGGGCGGCGCCTTCGACCTCCAGGAAGACCGAGACCCGCAGGGCTTCCGCGGTGTCCGGCGCCAGCGCGCGCAGGGGGTCGTCCGCCGCCACCCGGTCGAACTGGACGCGCTGCTTGAGCCGGTAGCCCGGCACGTACGCCTGCACCGAGGCGACCATCTCCGCCACGGAGTCCGCGACCGCGCCCTCGTCGCACGGGCCGACCAGGCAGTACACGGTGTCGCGCATGATCAGCGGGGGCTCCGCCGGGTTCAGCACGATGATCGCCTTGCCCCGCGCCGCGCCTCCCACCTGCGCCAGCGCGGCGGCGGTGGTCTCGGTGAACTCGTCGATGTTGGCCCGGGTGCCCGGTCCCGCGGAGCGGGAGGCGATGGAGGCGACGATCTCGGCGTAGTGCACCGGGGTGACCCGGCTGACGGCGGCGACGACCGGGACGGTTGCCTGGCCGCCGCAGGTGACCATGTTGACGTTGGGCGCGTCCAGGTGCGCGTCGAGGTTCACCGGCGGTACGACGTACGGGCCGAGGGCGGCCGGCGTCAGGTCGATCACCCGGCGGCCGGCGGCCCGCAGCACCTCGTCGTGCCGGCGGTGGGCGCCCGCCGAGGTGGCGTCGAAGACGATCGCCACGTCCGCGAACTCGTCCAGCTCCAGCAGCCCGTCCACCCCGTCGTGCGTGGTCGCCACGCCGAGGCGGCGGGCGCGGGCCAGGCCGTCGGAGGCGGGGTCGATGCCCGCCATGGCGGCCATCTCCAGGGTGCCGGAGAGCCGGAGCACCTTGATCATGAGGTCCGTGCCGATGTTGCCGGAGCCGATGACGGCGACCTTCGCACGGCCGGACGTGCCACCGGAAGCGGTGTCGCTCATCGTGTCTCTTCCTTCCCGAAGGTGACCCGCGCCGAGCCGAGGCCGGAGATGCGGGTTTCGGCGGCGCCGTGCTGGCCCGCGCGCTCGCCGGGCACTTCTCCTCCGCCCACCGGGCGCTCACGGGCGGAGACGGCCGCTGGGGCGAGGCGGACCCGGTGCCGCGCCGGTTCACCCCGGAGGAGCTGACCCGGCTGGTCGCCGCCGCCGGCGTGGACGTGCGGGCCGTACAGGGCGTACGGACCTTCTCCGACCTGGTGCCGGACGGTCTCGCCGAGTCCGAGCCGGGCGCGCTCGACGCGCTGCTGGAGCTGGAGCGGGCGGCGGCGGAGTCGCCGGCGTTCCAGCACGTGGCGGCGCAGCTTCATGTTCTGGGCGGCCGGAAGTGATAACCGGTCCGCGCGCGGGCAAAGGTGCAGTAGGCCACAGGCCACCCGTTCGGCCCCGGCGCGCCGTATGATCTGAGTCAGGGCCTGCTACGGCGGGCAGGCCCAGATCCGCGCCGCGGATCGGCGGATTTGGCGCAGAGGGGCGGGTTTCACGGGGGCGCATACCTGCCTATCCTGGAGGTGCCGCGTCCCGGTCGCCCCCAAGCGACCGACGAGTAGGAGGACTCCGTGCCGCTCTCGGAGCACGAGCAGCGCATGCTCGAGCAGATGGAGCGAGCGCTGTACGCAGAAGATCCCAAGTTTGCGACAGCGCTTGAGGGAAGCAGGCTGCGCACGTACACCCGCCGTCGGGTGTATCAGTCGGTAGCCGGTTTCCTGGTGGGTATCGCGCTCCTGATGGCCGGTATGGTCGCGCAGCAGATCTGGGTCAGCGTGGTGGGCTTCCTCGTCATGCTGGGATGTGCGGTGCTCGCCGTCACTGGTTGGCGCAGGACTGCGAACCCGGGCGAACAGCAGCAGCAACAGCAGCCGGGCGATGCCGCGGCCCCTCAGGGCGGTCAGCAGCGTCGCAGGACCCGGCAGCGCCGTTCCATGATGAACAGGATCGAAGAGCGGTGGCAGCGCCGCCGCGACGAGGGACGCTAGGCCACCAGGCCCCTCACCGTGCAGAGCTCCCCGGGCCCGGCCCGCGGGAGCTCTCTGCACGCGGGTGACCTCCGGTCCGGACCCGGGACGAGGACCGGCGGCCGCAAGCGCAAGCGAGGGGACGGGGGCGGGGGTGCGCCCGCAGCCCGGGGATGAGCAGCACGGGCGGCCGAAAGTGTCGGTGCCGGGCGAGGACGTGCTCCCGCTCCCGGCACCGCCCCACAGACAAGCCCGTGCGCCGCGGGCCCTGCACAGCCGGGCAACCGGCCGCACGCCCC
>NZ_JACBXC010000372.1 GCF_013870535.1 Streptomyces phytophilus
GCGCCGCCGCGGACGGCAGCGGGCGCGGCAGGACGGCCTGCGCCGGCGGGGCGGCCTCCTCGGCGCGGCGCTGCCGGCGCAGCGAGCGCCGCAACGGCTCGGGATCCAGGCCCTCGTTGACCGCCTGGTGGAGCAGCCGTGCGAACAGGTACTCCGGGTCGGACTCCAGCGCGCAGCCGAAGGCGACCCTGGCCGCCGCCTCGTCGCCGCCCGACCACGCCACCCACCCGGCGAGCGACAGCGGCGCCGCGGCGTGTTCCACGTAGGCGCCGACGCAGCGGCGCGCCAGCGCCCGCCACAGCCGCAGCGCGCCCGTCGCTTCCGTCCCCTCCATCCGCTCGGCGGCGCGGTCGCGGGTGAGCCGGTCCTGGAGGCCGACGACGAGGGCCGCGCACTCGTCGTCGGTGAGGATCGCGTCGTCCCGCGCGTCGGTGTCCGCCGCCGCCTCCCCCGCGGGCGGCGGAGCCTCGGTGAGCCGGGCGATCAGCCGGTCGGTGAGCGCCAGGGTCGCCGCGCGCACGGTCTCGCGGCCGGCCTGCTCCAGGATCCGCGGCACGAGCGCGCCGCCGGCCGCGTCGAGCGCCCGCGTCTGCCGGTCCACGTCGGGGTGCCGGGGCGAGAGCCTGCCCTCGATCGCGCGCAGGGACCCGGGCCGTTGCACTCCCGCGTACGCCGCGGCGGCGGCCATGGCGGAGCTGCCGGGCGGGGCCAGCTCCGTGCCCTGCGGCGGGCAGCAGCGCTCATCCGGGCAGAGGTAGGACCAGAAGCGTCCGGCGGAGATGCACAACGCCTCCACCACCGGCACCTCCAGGCGTCCGCAGGCCACGCGGAGGTGCTGGGCGAGCGACCGCAGCCGCTCCATCACCTCCTGCGGCTGCTCCCCCGCTCCGGGGTCCTGGCAGAGGAAGACGACGATGCCGTCCGGTTTGCCGCCCCGCTTCGCGCTGCCCTCGATGAGGCACTCCGCGAGCTGCGCGGCCACGTCCGGCCAGCCGTCGCGGTCCGGCGGGATGCCGAGCCGCAGCCGGCCGCCGAACCGCCCCCGCTCCCCGTGCAGCGCGGCGAGGACGACGCTGTCGTCCGGGTGGAAACCCATCAGGTACGGCAGGGCGTCCGCCAGCTCCGCCGGGCTGCCCAGCACGACCTGCGTTTCGTTGTGCGATGTCATGGCACGAGGGTTTCGTGTCGCCGGGAGATTCGCGACCCCTGTGGATAACCTCTGACCGGGGCATGCCATCACCCTCCCGGACCTGGGGAATCCGGCCAACCCGCGGGTTGGCCGGTTCGGTTCGGGCGTAGCGCCCGGGCGGCCTCTACGGTGACGCGAGGAAGGCGACGTCCGCCGACACGAAGGGCAACGCGCCATGGCATCCGACGCGCACGACAGCAACCTCGCTCCCCCGTCGCCGGAGGAGGTCGGCTCCGCGTACGACCGGTTCGGCGCGCTGTACGACCTGACCCAGGGCACTTCCGCCATCCACGTGGGCCGCTGGTCGGCCGGCGGGACGGGCCTTCCCGCGACCACGCTCGGGGAGCTGGCCGACCGGGCGATGGACCGGCAGACCGACTACTACATCGAGGCCCTGGCGCCCGGCCCGACCGACCACGTGCTCGACATCGGCAGCGGCACGGGCGGTCCCGCCGTGCGGCTGGCGGAGCGCACCGAGGCGCGGGTCACGGGGATCACCGTCAGCGAGACGCAGGTCGCCCGCGCCCGGGAGCGGGCCGCCGCCGCGTCGCTCGCGGACCGCGTGACGTTCGCCCTCGCCGACGTGCTGGAACTCCCCTACGAGGACGCCTCGTTCGACGCGGCGTGGGCCATCGACTCCTTCGCCCACATCGCCGACCGCCTGGGCGGACTGCGCCAGGTCTGGCGCGTGCTGCCGCGCGGCGGGCGGTTGCTGATGACGGAGTTCACCCGCCGCGGCGAACCGTCGCGCGCGCAGTTGGACACGTTCCGGCAGGTCTGGACGTCGCCCCCGCCGCTGCCCCTGGCGGAGGGGGTGCGGCTGGCGTGCGAGGCGGGCTTCGAACTCGTCCGGCTGGAGAACCAGACCCACGACGTCCTCATGAACGCCGAGGTCATGACCGTCCTCTACCGGGACCATCACGACGAGATCCGGGAGCGCTACGGGCTGGAGACGACCGCGGCGATGGACGCCTCGATCCCGCTGTTCCGCACCTTCGTCCGCGACCACCTCGGCTACTTCCTCTACGTCCTGCGCAAGCCCTAGCTCTGCGCCCTGCGCGGGCCGGAGCGCGCCGCGGTCCGGGGACCGCCGTCCCGCTCCCCCGCCGTCTCAGCCGCCGGCCGCGAGGACCAGCGGCAGCACCCCCTCGGCACCCGCCCGGCGCAGCAGCCGGGCGGCGACGGCGAGGGTCCAGCCGGAGTCGGTGTGGTCGTCGACGAGCAGCACCGGTCCCGGGGCGCCGGCCAGGGCTGCGGCGAGGTCGTCGGAGACGGTGAAGGTGCCGGTCAGCGTGGCCAGCCGCTGCGCCGAGTTGCTACGGCGCACGGCGCGGCCGCCGTCCGGGTCCGCGTACGACAGGGTGCCGAGGTACGGCAGCCGCCCGACGGTCGCGATGCCCCGGGCGAGCGAGTCGACCAGCAGCGGCCGGGTCGTGGACGGCACGGCGACGACGCCCACGGGGCGCGCCAGGGCGTCCGCCCCGCCCGCCGCCCAGCCGCCCGGGGAGCGCGCCCAGTCGGCGAGGACGTCGACCGCGGCCCGCAGCACGTCGTCCGGGACAGGCGTGTCGGGGGCGTTCTGGGCGAGCAGCGGTCGCAGCCGGTTGCCCCAGCCGATGTCGGAGAGCCGCCCGAGGGCCCGGCCGGTGGCGCCCTGCTCCCCGGGCGGGATACGGCCCTTGAGGTCGATGCCGAGCGCTGCCATGCCGGTCGGCCACATGCGGCGCGGCTCGATCTCCGTCCCTGGCCGGTCCAGCTCCTTTTCCGCACCGGTCAGCGCCCCGGCCGAGACGCCCGCGTCGATCCACGCGCCCGCGCAGTTGTCGCAGCGCCCGCAGGGCGCCGCCCCCTCGTCGTCCAGCTGCCCGCGCAGGAACTCCATGCGGCAGCCCGTCGTGCTCACGTAGTCCCGCATGGCCTGCTGTTCGGCGGCGCGCTGCCGCGCCACCCAGGCGTACCGCTCGGTGTCGTACTCCCACTCCCGGCCCGTGGCCGTCCAGCCGCCCTTGACGCGCCGGACCGCCCCGTCGACGTCGAGCACCTTGAGCATCGTCTCCAGCCGCGTACGCCTGAGGTCGACGGCGGCCTCCAGGGCCGGGACGGACAGCGGGCGGCCGGCGGCCGCCAGCGTGGCGAGGGTCTGGCGGACCAGCGCTTCGGGCGGGAAGGCGGTGTCGGCGAAGTAGCGCCAGATGGCTTCGTCCTCGCGGCCGGGCAGCAGCAGGACGTCGGCGTGGTCGACGCCGCGGCCGGCGCGGCCCACCTGCTGGTAGTACGCGATCGGGGACGACGGCGAGCCGAGGTGGACGACGAAGCCGAGGTCCGGCTTGTCGAAGCCCATGCCCAGCGCGGACGTCGCGACCAGCGCCTTGACCCGGTTCGCCAGCAGGTCCTCCTCCGCCTGCAGCCGGTCGGCGTTCTCCGTGCGCCCCGTGTACGAGGCCACGGGGAAGCCGCGCTGCCGCAGGAAGGCGGCGGCCTCCTCGGCGGCGGCGACGGTGAGGGCGTAGACGATGCCGGAGCCGGGCAGCTCACCCAGGTGCTCCGCGAGCCAGGCGAGGCGGTGCGCCGCGTCGGGCAGCCGGACCACGCCGAGCCGCAGGCTCTCCCGGTCCAGCGGGCCGCGCAGCACCAGGGCCTCGCCTCCGCCGGTGCCGAGCTGCTCGGCGACGTCGGCGGTCACGCGCGCGTTCGCCGTCGCGGTCGTCGCCAGCACGGGCACGCCCTCGGGCAGGTCGGCGAGCATGGCGCGCAGCCGCCGGTAGTCGGGGCGGAAGTCGTGGCCCCAGTCGGAGATGCAGTGCGCCTCGTCGACGACGAGCAGGCCGGTCGTGGCGGCCAGCTCGGGCAGCAGCCGCTCGCGGAAGTCCACGGAGTTCAGCCGCTCGGGGCTGACGAGGAGCACGTCGGTCTCCCCGCGCTCGACCTCCTCGTGGATGGCGCCCCACTCCTCGGGGTTGGCCGAGTTGATCGTACGGGCGCGGATGCCGGCCCGCGCGGCTGCCTCGACCTGGTTGCGCATCAGCGCCAGCAGCGGCGAGACGATCACCGTGGGTCCCGCGCCGCGGCGGCGCAGCAGCGCCGTGGCCACGAAATACACCGCCGACTTGCCCCAGCCGGTGCGCTGCACCACCAGCGCGCGCCGGCGCTCGCGCACCAGGGCCGCCACGGCCTGCCACTGGTCCTCCCGCAGCCGGGCCGGGCCGCCGGGGTCGCCGACGAGCCCGGCGAGAACGGCGTCGGCTTCGGCGCGCAGCTCCTGATCGTCCATGCCCCCATGCAACCCGATGGCACCGACAGTCAGCCACCTCACGCACGGTGATTGCTGCTGAAACGCAGTTGGACACCGGTTGGACACCGGCCCGGCCACGCCCGGAGAGCGGCCCGGCAGCCACCGGAATCCGGAATACGGCGCGAGGGGGCACGGCGGCAGCCCGGAATCAGCCCCGGTATCAGCCGGATACCGGCCGGCAGCGGCCCGCGCCGCGGCCGGCCGGCGGCAGGAGAAGATGGACCTGTCGACAATGCCGCATTGCCGCAGGCCAGTTCGGCGAGGAGAATTGAGGTTCGCTCCCAGCGCCGGCCCGGTCCCCCGGGCCGCTCGACGCTGCGCGCTCACGCCCGTTCACCCCCGCCGTGCGTTCCGTACGCCCCCAGCCCTCAGGGAGGGCCCTTGGTCTTCGGCCCCGCCACCGCCGACACCGGCCCGTCCGGACGCATCCTCGAACCTGCCGAGTGGGCGGCGGCCGGCATCCCGCTCCTGCGCAACCCCCGCGAGATCGTCACCGGCCTGCACTTCCGCCACCGGCCCGCGCCGCAGACGGCGGTGATCGCCGTGCTCGAC
>NZ_JACBXC010000373.1 GCF_013870535.1 Streptomyces phytophilus
GCCGGGGAAGATCGTGCACGAGGTGCGCCACGGCGAGTTGGCGCACTTCGGCCAGGTGCCGTACGGGCGCTACTACGGGGCCGTGGACACCACCCCGCTGTTCCTCGTCCTCCTCGGCGCGCTCACCGAGCACACCGGCGACGACGGCCCGGCCCGCCGCCTGGAGCCGCAGGCCCGCGCCGCCGTCGAGTGGATGTTCCGCGACGGCGGCCTCGCCGACTCCGGCTACCTGCGCTGCCGCCCCGACGACGGCGCCCCGGCCGGCCAGAGCTGGCGCGACTCCCCCGGCGCCCTCTGCGCCGCCGACGGCACCCGCGCCACCGGCACCCTCGCGCCCGCCGCGCCCCAGGGCTACGCCTACGCCGCCCTCACCCACACCGCCCGCCTCGCCGCCACCGCCTGGGCCGACCCGGCGCTCGCCGGCCGCCTCACCGCCGCCGCCGGCGACCTGCGCACCCGCTTCCTCGCCGACTTCTGGCTCCCCGGCCCCGACTTCCCCGCCCTGGCCCTGGACGGCGCGGGCCGCCCCGCCGACGCGCTGTCCTCCGACGCCGGGCACCTGCTGTGGTCCGGGCTGCTGGACGCCGACCGGGCGCGCCTGGTGGGCCGGCGGCTGCTGGCGCCGGACTTCTTCTCGGGCTGGGGGGTACGGACCGTGGCGGCGGGGCAGGGTGCGTACCACCCGATGGCCTACCACCGCGGCGGCGTCTGGCCCCACGACAACGCGATCCTGGCCCTGGGCCTGGCCCGCTACGGCCTGATGGAGGAGGCCCGCACGGTCGCGGACGCCCTCACCGACCTGGCGGCCCGCACCGCCCACCGCCTCCCCGAAGCCGTCGCCGGCTACCCCCGCACCACCCAGCCCACCCCGATCCCGGTCCCCCACGCCGCCGCCCCCCGGTCCTGGTCGGCCACCGCGCCCCTGGCCCTGCTCACCGCACTCGAAGCGGCGGATCCGGAGGAAGCCGCCTAGTTTCTGGGGCCGTCGCCGCCGCCCTCGACGGGGGTCCGCTCGACGAGGATGCGCGCGGCGGGCGCGTCGCGATGAGTTTCCGGGGGCCGCGCGGTCCTACTCTCGAACCCCCTGACGAGGAGGACTTGTCATGCGCAACGTGACCTACTCGATGGCCATGTCCCTCGACGGCTACGTCACCGGGCCGGACGGCGGCATCGACTGGGGGGATCCCAGTGAGGAGGTCTTCCGGTTCTCCATCGAGGAGATCCGCGGGGTCGGTGTCCACCTCATGGGGCGGCGGCTGTACGAGACGATGCTGTACTGGGAGACCGCCGCGAAGGACCCCGGACTCGGCGCGGCGGAGCGGGAGTGGACCACGCTGTGGAACCCGCTGCCCAAGGTGGTGTTCTCGCACACGCTGACGGCGGTGGAGGGCAGCGCCCGCCTGGCCTCCGGCGGCCTGGCCGAGGAGATCGCGCGGCTGCGGGAGGAACCGGGCGAGGGCGACATCGCGATCGGCGGCGCGACGCTCGCCGCGGAGGCGGCGGCGCTCGGGCTGATCGACGAGTACCGGATCAGGGTGAACCCGGTGCTGCTCGGCGGCGGCACCCCGTTCTTCGACCGGCACGAGCGCAGGGTGAACCTCGAACTCGTCGAGACCCGCACGTTCGGCTCGGGCGTCGTCTTCCTCCGCCACCGCGTGGTGCGTTAGCCGCCGTCCGCGGCCCTCCCCCAGGGGCCGCCCGGGGCGAGGTCGGCCAGGACGGACCCCAGGTGCGGGGGTTCGAGGGGGTCCGGGAGGGTGCGGACCTCGGGCCAGGCGATCCAGGCGTGGCCGGCGAGGGTGGCCCGCTCGTCGGGGAGGAGGCCCGCGCGGCGCAGCGGGGGGCGGTCAGTGGCGTAGCGGGCGAGGAAGAAGTGCTCGGTGCCCGCGAAGTGGGTGCCCTTCCAGTGGAAGTCGCGCGCGACGGGCACGCCGCGGTCCTGGACGGCGGCGGGGTCGAGGCCGGTCTCCTCGGCGAGTTCGCGGCGGGCGGCGGCGAGCGGGGTCTCGTCGGGCTCGATGCCGCCGCCCGGCGGCTCCCAGATCAGTGCGCCGTCGAAGGGGTCGCGCCAGCGCAGCAGGAGTATCCGCTCGGCGGCGTCGAGGCAGACGACCCGCGCGGCGGGCCGGTGTGTCGTGTCCACCGCTCCGAGGCTAGCTCCCGGGGGTGCGGAGGCCCTCAGCCGCCCGAGGTGTCCAGTTCCGCGGCCGCGTCCACCCGCGGGTTCTCGTACGGGTCCGCCAGCCAGCCCTCCGGCAGCACGACCTTGTTCCGGCCCGCCGTGCGCCCCCGCGGGCCGTCCGCGCCCGCCGGCCACGGCTGGTCCAGGTCCAGGGTGCCCAGCAGGTCGTCCAGCTCCGCGAGGGAGCCGGCCATCGCCATCCGGTGGCGCACTTCCTTGCCGACCGAGAAGCCCTTCGTGTACCACGGCACGTGCTTGCGGAAGTCGATGACGCCGCGCCGCTCGTCGCCGAGCCACTGCCCCAGCAGCTCCGCGTGCCGCCGCATCACCCCCGCGACCTCCTTCAGCGCCGGCCGCGCGTACGACGCGCCCGGCCCCGCCTCGAACGCCGCCACCAGGTCCCCGAAGAGCCACGGCCGCCCCAGGCAGCCGCGCCCGACCACGACCCCGTCGCAGCCCGTCTCGCGCACCATCCGCAGCGCGTCGTCCGCCGACCAGATGTCCCCGTTGCCCAGCACCGGGATCTCCGGCACGTGCTCCTTCAGCCGGGCGATCGCGTCCCAGTCCGCGGTGCCGCCGTAGTGCTGGGCCGCCGTGCGGCCGTGCAGGGCGATGGCCGTGACGCCCTCCTCGACGGCGATCCGGCCGGCGTCCAGGTACGTGAGGTGGTCGTCGTCGATGCCCTTGCGCATCTTCATCGTCACCGGCAGGCCGCCCGCCCCGGCGACCGCCTCGCGGAGGATCGCGCGCAGCAGGTTCCGCTTGTACGGCAGCGCCGAGCCGCCGCCCTTGCGGGTCACCTTGGGTACGGGGCAGCCGAAGTTGAGGTCGACGTGGTCGGCGAGGTCCTCGTCGGCGATCATGCGGGCCGCACGGCCCGTGTACACCGGGTCGACCCCGTAGAGCTGGATCGACCGCGGCTTCTCCGTGCCGTCGAAGTGGACGAGCCGCATCGTCTTGGCGTCCCGCTCGACCAGCGCCCGCGTCGTGATCATCTCGCTGACGAACAGCCCGCGGCCGCCGGAGAACTCCCGGCACAGCGTGCGGAACGGCGCGTTCGTGATCCCCGCCATGGGCGCGAGCACCACGGGCGGGGAGACGGTGTGCGGGCCGATCTGCAGCTCGGACAGGGGGCTGGACATGCGGGGCGCTACCTCGTTGCGTACGGGGACGGACCCTCCATTGTCCCCCACCGGCGCCCGGTCGCGTACCGCGGTGCTCTCAGCGGTCCTCGTCACGGCGGACCCGTACCGCCAGCGCCAGCCCGTCCATGTCCTGCGCCGCCGCCGCGAGCCGGCCCACGTCGCCGCTGATGGCGCGGACCAGGACGTCCACGCCGTGCGGCTCGGAGCGGAAGGCGTAGTTCAGGGAGGAGCCGAGGGTGCCGTCGTCCGGGTCGGTGAAGTAGCGCATGGCGCGCAGCCCGTTGCCCAGGTGCGGGTGGCGGAACAGCTCCACGATCGGCGGCTCCACAGCCTCGTCGTCCATCGACCGCACCAGCTCCCGCAGCCGGTCGTTGCGGTCGCCGGCCGTCGCCAGCCCCCACACGGCCAGCGGCAGCGGCGCCTGCCGCGGGTCGGGCACGTACAGGTACAGGTCCTGGCCGGGGAAGACCGTGCCTGCGCGGTCGGCGTACTCCAGCAGCGCGTCCCGCAGCCGCGCCACCTCCTCCTCGTCGCCGCCGGGCTCGACGTCCGCGAGCGTCCACCACGCCTCGGCGACGGCCTCCGCCCACTGGGCGGGACCCGGCCACGGCAGGCCCTCCCACTGCTGCGGCACCCACAGCCACTTCGCGTCGTCGTAGTCGACCTCGATCCAGCTCACCGGCTGCTCCTCGTCCAGCGGAAGGTGGTCATCACGGCGTCGAACAGCTCGACGAGCACGTCCGCGAACGCGCCCTTCGGGTCGCCGTCCGCGAGCGTGCTGAACGCGACCGTCACCCACCGGGTGTCGTCCTCGGGGACCGCCAGCACGTAGTCGACGCGGCGGGAGGCGTACTCGCCGCCCTCGTCGCCGGAGGCGCGGGCGACCCGCTCGTTGCGGTAGCCGACGGACCCGTCGACGGCCGCGGGCTGCGACTTCTCCGCGTCGGCGAGCAGCCGGGCGAGGACCAGCGCGGGGTCGGCGCCCGCGGACAGGGTGATCTCGGAGACGACGAACGACGCCGCGACCGTCACGCCGTGCAGCTGCTGCACGGGCAGGTAGAGGTCGAGTCCGCCGCTCTTGCGCGCGTCGGCGGCGGCCTTGCGCAGCCGCCGCACCAGCTCCAGGCGCACCTCGGGTATCCGGTCGCGGGGCAGGTCGTCAGGCAGGTCGGCGACGGCCTCGTCGACGATCCGCAGGATCGCCTCGTCGGTGCCGTCGCGCAGCGGGATACGGGACCAGTTCGGCGGCAGCACGAGGGTGTACCCGACGGCGGCGCCCTCCTCGCGGTCCCGGCCCGGGTCAGCGTCGCGGGCCCGCTCCTGGCCCTGGTCCTGGCCATGGTCCCGGTTCTCCTCCCGGCCCCGCCCGTCGTCCCGGTCCCGTACAGGTCTCTCCGTACGCTCCGTCCGCGCCGCCCGCTTCACATAGTCCACGCGCCCCGTCTGCTCAGCCACCGGCTGCTCCCCCGCTTTCCCGTTGCCGCCGCTTCTTCTCCGCGTGGTGCGCCCGCACCCGCCCGTCCCGCTCCCGCCGCTCCCGCCTGCGCCGCCGCTCCGCCCGGTCCGTACGCACCGCGGACACCACCCCCGTCACCAGCGCCGCCCCCGGCACCGCGGCCAGCGCCGCCGGCCCCGTGACGTACGCGGCGGCCATCAGCAGCACCGACCCGAAGACGGCGGTGACCTCCAGCTCGCCGTCGCCCAC
>NZ_JACBXC010000374.1 GCF_013870535.1 Streptomyces phytophilus
GCTGGTGCCACCCCGGGTCCGGCGGTCCGCACCCGTGATCACAGGTCGTACGGGGACGAGGGTGGAGCCATCGCCTCATGACCAAGGAGACCGCCGTGAACCGCACTTGGACCCGCCCCCGCACCGCCGCCCGCCGCGCCGGCGCCGCCGCACTCCTCGCCGCCGTCGTGGCCGGTGCCGTCGGGGCCGCTGCGCCCGGCGCCGCGGCCCGCGGTGCCGAGGGAGCCCTCGACCCCGTGCAGAGCCGGCTGGACGCCCTCGTGGAGCGCGACGGCGTCCCCGGCGCCCTCGCGTACGACGGCCGCACGACCCGTACCGCCGGGGTCGCCGACACCGCGACCGGCCGGCCCATGGTCGGTGCCGAGGGGCGCTACCGGATGGCCAGCAACACCAAGGCGTTCACCGCCACCGCCGTGATGCGGCTCGTCGCCGCGGGCGGGGTGCGGCTCGACGCGCCCGCCGCGCGGTACGTGCCGCAGCTCGCCGGCACGGGCGTAACCGTGCGGCAGCTGCTCAAGCAGACCAGCGGGCTGCCGGAGTACCTGCAGTTCGTCGACTGGAGCCGCGGTGCCACCGAGGAGGAGTACCTCGCGCTCGCCCTCGACCACCCCGCCGACTTCGAACCCGGCGCGCGCTGGGGCTACTCCAACACCAACTACCTGGCGCTCGGCCTGCTCATCAAGCACGTCACCGGCGAGGACTACCGCACGTACATCGAACGCACCCTCATCGGGCCCCTGCACCTGAAGGACACGTACTGGCCCGCGAAGGACGAACTGGCCATACGCGGACCGCACGCCCGCAACTACGGCGTCAGTCCGGTGGACCCCGGGGCGGGCGTCACCGACGTGACGGAGCTGCCCGGTTACGAGTTCGGCGCCTCCGGCGGCCTCGTCACCACGCCGAAGGACCAGAACGCCTTCTGGAACGCCCTCTTCGGCGGCAGGCTGCTGCCGGGCTGGGCGCTGCGGGCGATGACCCACGACACCACCGACGTCGGCGGCCAGGACACCTACCCCGAGGGCAGCCGGTACGGCTACGGCGTCGCGTCCTTCCCGCTGAGCTGCGGCGGCGCGTACTGGGGCCACGGCGGCGACCTGCCGGGCGGCTCCGTCGCCGGCGGGCGGGCCGACCGGGGGCGGGGCACGGTGACCGTCTACACGACCACCTGGGCCGCCGAGGGCGACCGGCTGGCGGACCTCCAGGGGGCGGCCGACGCCGCGCTGTGCGCGAAGGACCGTACGGACAGGGGGCGTTGAGAGCGCGCCGCGCGCAGGGAACGGGCAGACAGCCGGGGCCCGATGAGGGATGGTTGAGGAGTGCGCAAGCTCTGGCTGTTCGTGGCGCTGGGGCTGGGGATGGCCATGTCGTTCCTGGCCCTGCTCGTCGTCGGCACGTACACCGCCGCGTCCGGCCTCGCCGGCCGCGGCGTCGGCCTGGCGAAGGGGGCCGTGCCCTCGACGTACCAGGCGCTGGTCCAGGAGTGGGGAAACCTCTGCCCGGCGCTCAACCCCGCCCTGCTGGCCGCGCAGTTGTACCAGGAGAGCGGCTGGGATCCGAACGCCGTCAGCCCCGCCGACGCCCGCGGCATCGCGCAGTTCATGCCCGGCACCTGGGCCACCCACGGCATCGACGCCAACGGGGACGGCGAGCGGAACATCAACGACCCCGAGGACGCCATCCCGTCGGCGGCCACGTACGACTGCAAGCTCGCCGGCTACGTCGAGGACGTGCCCGGCGACCCGACCGAGAACATGCTCGCCGCGTACAACGCGGGACCGTACGCCGTCATCAAGTACAACGGCGTGCCCCCCTACCGCGAGACGCAGAACTACGTCCAGGTCATCAGCGCCCTGGAGCAGAGCTTCGCCGCCCCCACCTCCCGCCTCTCGCCGTCGAAGCAGGCCGCGGGCGCCATCCACTACGCGCAGGAGAAGCTCGGCACGCCCTATCTGTGGGGCGGTGACGGCACGCCGGAGGAGGGCGGCCGGTTCGACTGCTCGGGGCTGACGAAGGCGGCGTACGCCTCGGTGGGCATCGAGCTGCCGCGGGTGGCCAACGACCAGTGGAACGCCGGGCCGCACCCCGGCAGGGACGAACTGCTCCCTGGTGACCTGGTGTTCTTCGCGTACGACATGAACGACTCGCGCTCCATCCACCACGTCGGGCTGTATGTAGGGGGCGGCTACATGATCGACGCCCCTTACACCGGCGCTGTGATCCGTTTCGATCCGATCGACTCGCCGGACTACTTCGGCGCGACGCGGGTCACCGAGGCCGGCGCCGCGGCGCTGCCGGAGCGCTGACGCGGCGCTGACGTGCGGCGGGCCGCCGCGCGGGGGCGCCGGAGCGGCCGCACGGACGGTCACTCTTCGATAACCTCCCGGTGATCTTTCGGTCGCAGTCGGAACGCCGACCGTCGCGGCGCCGTTGCAAAGGGCGAGCGGCACCGTTGCAATAGGAAAGACGGCAGCCGCCGATCAGCGGGAAACGGGTGGGGAGAGGAGCCGAGTGGACATGCGTTCGCTGCACCTGGCGGGGGCACCCCCGAGCGGGTCGAACGCCGACGTTTCCGTGCTGTACGACATCAACGGCGTCGCGGACTCCACGCCGCCCTGGTTCGACCGCGGGGCGGCGTTCCTTGGCGAGTACGGGCTGATCGGCATGCTCGGCGTGCTGCTGGTCGTGTGCTGGTGGCGCGTGCGCCGGCGCCCGGGTGCGGTGCCGGCCGTGGCCGCGCTGCTGTGGGGGCCGCTGGCGGCGGCGCTCGCGCTGCTCGCGAACATGCCGATCCGCGCGATCGTGGAGCGCCCGCGGCCGTTCCGGGAGCACGAGGGCCTGGAGGTCCTGCTGCCGGGCACGACCGGGTACTCGTTCGTCAGCGACCACACCTCGGTCGCCATGGCGCTGGCCGTCGGCATCTTCATGGCGAGCAAGCGGTACGGGCTCGCCGCGCTGGCGCTCGCGCTGCTGGAGGCGCTGAGCCGGGTCTACCTGGGCGTGCACTACCCCTCGGACGTCGTCGGCGGCATCGCCCTGGGCACGTCGGTGGCACTGCTGCTGGCCCCGGCGGCGACGGCCGGGCTGATGCCGCTGGTGCGGCGGGCGCCGGAGTGGCTCGTCGGCGACCCGGAGGCGTCGGAGGACGGGACCGAGCGGGACCCGGCGGCCGTGCCCGCGCCGCGGACGGAGCCGCTGGAGCGCGGCGGCGGAGGCGGCCGGGACGGCGACGAGTTGGCGGCCTAGTCGGCGGCGTGGGCGGTACGGCGCGGGAGCGGGAGGGGCGCGAAGGGGAACGGCCGGGGGAGCCGCCCGGCGGCTGTGGAGCCGGGGGCGCGGGGCGTACGGAAGCACTCCCTGCCCGGCGCACGCGCCAACGCGCCCCCCTCGTCGCGCCGGACGCCTACACCGCCTGGTCGAAGTCGAACAGCCGCTCCGGGTCGTATCGCTCCTTCACCTTCGCCAGCCGCTCCGCCGCCGGCCCGTAGTACGCGCCGCGCCACTTCCGCAGCTCCGCATCCGTGTAGTTCTGGTACGCCGCCCCCGAGGCGTGCTCCCGCATCGCCGTGTGCGTGTCCGCGAGCCACCGCTCGCCGGGACCGCCGTCCTCGCCCTCGTCCCACGACGAGATGTACTGCGCAAGCACCCGCGAACCGCGGTGCACGAACGCCGTGTCCGCCACCGGCACCCGGTTCACCGCCCCGCCCAGCGCCGTGAGGATGAACAGCGCGTCCGCCGAGCGCGACGCCTTCTCCGCCCGGTCCAGCAGCGTGCCGATGCCGCCGGCGCCGAGGGGCTCGTCGTAGAAGTCGGAGCGCGCCGCGAACGTGTCGCGCTGCAGGATGCCGCGCGAGTTGCGGCCCGGTACGCCGCCCTGCAGCCGGCACTGCTCGCGGTCGGCCTGCGCGCAGCCCGCGTACGAGCGCATCGCGTGGATGTACGTCTGCGGGCCGATGGAGACGTCCTCGGCGGGACCGGGCCCGCCGGCCTGGTCGGCGAGGAAGTCGACGGCCTCGTGCATGTCGTCCTCGGTACCCAGCGACAGCGCCGCCACGGATATCGTCGGCTCGCCGCCGCGGGTGTTGCCGAAGTGGACGGCGGACCACAGCTCGTCGGGCTGGTCGGGGCCCCACTGCTGCCAGGTGGTCAGCAGCGCCTCGGCCTTGGACCACGGCCACACCATGTTCGCGGCGACGACGTCCGCGGCCTCGCGGGTGTCGTAGCGCAGTTCGGTGACGACGCCGAAGTTGCCGCCGCCGGCGCCGCGCAGCGCCCAGAACAGGTCCTTGTTCTCCTCCGCCGAGCACTCGACGGTCCTGCCGTCCGCGGTGACGACGGTCGCGCCGGTCAGGTGGTCGCAGGTGAGCCCGTACGCGCGCGAGACCACCCCGTGGCCGCCGCCGAGGGTGAGGCCCGCCATGCCGACGGTCGCGCAGGAGCCGGCGGGTATGGTCCGGCCGCGGACGGCGAGGGCCTCGTAGACGTCGATGGTGCGCGCCCCGGCGCCGACGGTCGCGGTGTCGGAGTCGGCGTCGATGCCGGACAGCGCGGAGACGTCGACGACGAGGCGGCCGTTGCCGCTGGAGAAGCCGGCGTAGGAGTGGCCTCCGCTGCGTACGGCGACGGGGACGCCGGCGGCGCGGGCGAAGCGCAGGCACTCGGCGGCGTCGTCGGCGTGGTCGACGTACGCGACGGCGGCGGGTCGCAGGTCGTCGAAGCGGGTGTTGTACTGCTGGGCGGCGACCCGGTAGTCGTCGTGGCCCGGGAGGACGAGGCGGCCGGCGAGGGACTGCGCGAGCGCGGGCCAGTCCGGCGGGCCCGTGGTCCCGCCGCCCTTCGAGCCGGAGGGCTTGGGGTCCGGCTTCCCGCCGCCGTCGTCGTCGCCGGAGCAGCCGGCGAGGCCGGCGGTGACGCCCACGCCGGCGGCGGTGGCGAGAGCGGTGCGGAGCACTGTGCGCCTGTCCATCCGCACAGCACAGCGCATCGGGTCCGCCCTTCGCTACCCCCAAGTAGCAATGCCTGGCCGGAC
>NZ_JACBXC010000375.1 GCF_013870535.1 Streptomyces phytophilus
GGCGGGAGCGGGGTGGTCGGACATGGGCTTCCTCGCTGGATGGGCCGTACGAGGACAGCCTCTGGCTGCACTGTCGTACGGCGTCGTGCGGCGTTTCTTCCGGCCGTCTGCCGGGCAGTGCGCGGGGCGCACACACATCGGATGGTCACGGTGGTCTCAACGGCACCGTGAGCCACACCTACATTGCTCAGCCGCGGGTGTCGTTGCCACCGGTCCCCGGGGTCGTTTGGGGGTCGCTTCCCGGGGGTTCGAACGTGTGCGTCATCTTCGCCCGCCGCGGGGCCCGCCGGGCCGGAACTGCGTTCGGTTTCCGCCGGTCACGGCCCCGGCGAAGGCTCCGGCGGCGTCGGCCGCGGGGGTGCTCCGGGCCGGGTCGCCCGGCCCCAGACCGCCGACGTAGCGCAGCACGTCGTCCAGCTCCTCCAGGCCGATCAGCCGGCTGCGCGGCCGGAGCATCCCGGCGCTGCCGTAGCGCCCCAGCTCCGCGCACCGGGCGGTCAGCCAGGCCCAGTCGAGGTCCAGGTGGTCGGCGAGCCGGCGCAGCCGCTCCGCCGCCGTGTCGCCGTCGATGACGCTGTGCGTCTGCGCGTGCCGTACGGCGTCGGCGTACGCGCGCAGCCGCGCCCAGTGGCTGGTGGTGTCGACCTGCCAGATGCCGTCCGTACGCAGCCAGTTGGCGATGACCGCCCGCTCCCCCGGCAGCAGCGCGAACCCGTCCACCTGCGCGTACTCCGGCTCCGTGCACACCCACGTGGTCAGCCCGTGCCGCTCCAGCAGCGCCAGCGTCAGGAACAGCAGCGTGCGCTCGTAGCGCTCGCTGGTCTTGACCGCGTTGTGCGGCAGGCAGAAGACGTACCCGTACGGGCGGCCCGAGCCCGCGAGCGCCTCGCGCAGCGACCGCAGGTACGCGTGCTTGTGGCGGAAGAACAGCCAGGCGGCGGCCTCTTCGCCGTACTGCTCGCGCGCCCAGAACACCGGCGGCTCGCCGGAGTCCGCGCGCAGCTCGCGCAGGATGTGCTGGTCGCAGACGTGCGAGCCGAGCCACGCGGTACCGACGTCGGACAGCTCCGGCATCGCCGAGCGGGCCACCGCGGACCGCTCGCGGGTCAGGAAGTCGTCCAGGCCGCTGCGCTCCGCCTCCAGCACGGCGTCGTCGGCGAGGAGGCCGTCGTCGAGGTTGAGCACGGCCCAGAGGACCCCGTACGTCAGGTCGTCGAGCCGGTACGCGCGCGGGATCGGCAGCACGTCCACCGGGTCCGCGGCGACGGGCTGGCGGGCGCGTACGGCGTCGAGCACGAAC
Organism: Streptomyces phytophilus; assembly: GCF_013870535.1. GTDB lineage: Bacteria > Actinomycetota > Actinomycetes > Streptomycetales > Streptomycetaceae > Streptomyces > Streptomyces phytophilus. Next base: position 1,301 of record NZ_JACBXC010000375.1, read on the forward strand.
AGCCCCTCGCCGCGGCGCGCGCCGAGCGCGGCGAGCAGGAGCGCGCGGCGCGCGGGGCGGATGAAGTCGCGCAGGTGCGGGTGGTCGTCGGGCCCGATGACGACGCTGTCGGACCCGGCCTCCGCCTCGTACAGCTGGACGGCCACGGAGGTGCCGTCGAAGACGCGGTGGCCGTCGAGCTGCCAGACCCCGCCGCCGCCGGGGGCCGGCGCGGTGGGCGACAGGAAGGACGTGGACCAGGTGACGTCGAGCGCGCGGGCGGTGGCCAGCGAGGCGTCGTCGGGGAGGCGGGGCGTGGTGAACGTGCGCGTGGGCGCCGGGCCGAGGAGCGCGTCGACGTCGATGCCGAGCATGTGCTCCAGGACGGTGCCCGCGTTGCCGCGCGGAATCTGCTCCCCGGCGAGCCACCGCTTGAAGGTGGTGCTGGAGATGGTGAGCCTGGCGAGCCGCGGGTCGCCGTACTCGGCGGCGGCCTTGCGGGCGGCGTGCGTGTAGTGGACCTCGAACGTCGAGAACCTCGCCCAGCCGCGCTTGGCCAGCTCGACGCGCAGCAGCGTCGGCGGGGGCGGCGGCACGGGGCCGTGCTCCGACTCCCGCGGGGTGTCCTCCGGAAGGTCTTCCGGGGTCTCCGCGGTGTCTGCGCTGGTGTCCGCTCTGGTCTCTTCTCTGGTCTCTTCGGTGTCCGCTCTGCTGTCCGCTCTGGTGTCTGCTCTGTCCCCTCGGGCGGCGCCCAGAGGGTGGCCCGAGGGTTCGTCGTCCGCGGGCTGCGGGGTGTGGCCGTCGGCGGGTGGTCCCGTCGTGGTCATGTAAGCGTTACCTCGATCTGCCGGCTCAGACCGGAACTTTGCGCTCCGTAGCCTGCCGCCTGGCATGTGCCATGTGTAAGTTCCGAGGGTGTGCAGAGCGTTCACCGAGACTGCGCGCATTAAATCAGGTGATCTTCCAGGTCGTTCGAGGGTCGTCCGGCGGCAAGCGGCCTGCGGAGGACCCCAGGCGGGCAATAATGCGCGACCATGACGCGAGGCAGGCCCACGACTCGGTTGACATTGACGGACCGGGAACTCCACTTCCTCGAACACCTGGTCGCACACAGCGCCACCCCGGCGGCGAAACGGCTCCACTGCCGGATCGTGCTGGCATGCGCCGCGGGGGAGTCGAACGGGGAAGTCGCGGACCGGTTCGGGGTCACGACGGCGACGGTGTGCCGCTGGCGCAACCGGTTCGCGCGCGAGCGGCTGGGGGCGGTGGGGCAGAGCACCGCCACCGCGGGGCGGCGCGCGGCGGCCAATGGGGGTCCCCCCGCCAGTGAGGGCGTAGCCGGTGGGGGAGAGCGCGACGGGGCCGCCGGGGGCGGGTACGTCCGGGTCAACGTCCGACTGGCCGCGCTCATGTGGGAGTCGGGGCTCACCCCGACCTCCCTCGCCGGCCAGGTACGCGAGCTGGGCCGGCGCCGCGGCCTCGAACTCCGCTGCACGCACACCTACGTCAAGCGCTGGCTGCGCGGCAGCTTCGGCTCGTCCGTACCGCCCGAGCTGATCGCCGCCGTCTTCTCCCGCCGCCTCGGCCGGGACATCACCCCCGGCGACATCGCCGCCCCCTCCCCCTCCCCCACCGGCTACGCCCTCACCGGCGGGGGGACCCCCATCGGCCGCCGTCTCCCCCCCGACGACCTCGGCCTGCGCGGCCCGACGACGCCGCACGGAGCCGTCCGCACCGCCGCCCAGCTGTGGGACGCCGACCCGCGCTACGCCCTGCCGCCGGTGTCCGCCACCGCCCTGCGGGACTCCGTACGCCGGTGGCGCCGCGCCACGCCGCCCGCGCCGCCGCAGCGCGCCACGGGCTCGTACCGCGTCGGGCAGCCGGACATCGCGAAGATCCACGCGCTCACCGAGCACCTCGCGATGCTCGACAACCGCTACGGCGGCGGCGCCGTCCGCTCGATCGCGATGACCCATCTGCGTACCGACGTGCTGCCGATGCTCGAAGGCAGCTACACGGCCGCCGTCGGCCGCAACCTGTTCCGCGCCGCGTCCCTCGTCACCCACCACACCGCGCACCTGCTGTACGACACCGGCCGGCACGGCGCGGCCCGGCGCTACCTGCGGCTCGCCCTCGACATGGCGTACCACGGCCACGACCGCGCGTTCGCCGCCAAAATCCTGGGGACCCTCGCCCACCAGGCCGTCCACCTCGGCGACTACCGCGAAGCCGTCGAACTCTCCGAAGCCGGCCTCGCCGAACCCGGGCTGACCCCCGCGGGCCGGTCCGTGCTGCACGCGATGGCCGCCCGCGCGCACGCCCGGCTGCGCGACCCGCGCGCGACCGCCATCTCCCTCTCCCACGCCGAGAGTGCCCTGTCCGCCGGCAGCCCCGCCCAGGAGCCGGTGTGGCTGCGCTACTTCAGCGGCGCGGAGCTGCACGACGAGATCGCGCACTGCCTCGTCGACCTGCGGCAGGCGCGCGCCGCCCGGCCGCACGCGGAGCACGGGATCGCCGCGCGCACGGACCGGTACGCGCGCAGCATCGCGTTCACCCGCGTCGTGCTGGCCACGGCGTGGCTCCAGCAGCGGGAGGTCGAGCACGCCTGCCAGGTGGCGACGGGCGCGCTGCGGGCGACGGAGGACATCCAGTCGGCGCGGGTACGGGGCTATCTGGCCGGGTTCCGGGAGCGGCTGCGGCCGTTCCGGAACGTGCCGGCGGCGCGGGACTTCTCGTACAAGGCGGCGCGGATGCTGAAGTGAGCGGCCGCGTGCGGCCGGACGGATCCGCGCGTACGAACGCGGCGGAAGCGCGGCCCACTCGGCGTACGACTCCCCGCGCCTCCGCCCGGCGCACCCGCCTCAGCGTACGAACCGGGCCGGCCGGTACGGCGCCAGCTCCGGTGCCTCCCGGCCGGTCAGCAACTCCCCCGCCACCAGCTCCCCCAGCCGCAGCGACAGCGTCATGCCGCTGTGCGTCACCACGGAGTACAGCCCCTCCGCCTCGGCGTGCCTGCCGACGATGGAGTTGTCGTCGGGCGGCAGCGGGCGCGTGCACACCCGGGCGTCGGCGAGCCGGGCGGCCCGCGCGAGCGCGGGCAGCATGTCGCGGGCGCGGGCGTGGAGTTCGCGGGCGAGCGCGGTGACGCGGTCGGCGGGCGTGTGCTGGTCGACCTCGTCGTTGAGGTCCAGCGCCTCCAGGTAGACGCGCCCGCCCGCGAGCGGGCGGGCGTGCAGGCGCGGGCTGAGCACCATGCGGGTCAGCGGGGGGCCGGCGCCCGCGTCCGGCAGAAGGTGGGCCAGCAGCGTCGGCGCCTCGGAGCCCGGCGCGTCGCCGGGCACCAGCGGCACGTGCGCGCCGGCCAGCGCGGCGACCGCCGGGGTGCGCCACCCGGCGCAGCACACCGCGACGTCCGCCGGCACCGTCTCGCCACCGGCGCACCGGACGCCGCGCACCCGGCCGCCCGCGGTGTCGATGGCCACGACACGGGCGGTCTCGCCGGTACGGACGTGGACGCCGCGGGCGCGGGCGGTGGCGAGGAGGTGGGCGACGAACGGCCGGGTGTCGACGGCCGCCTCGTCGGGGAAGTACGCGACCCGGGCGGCTTCCTCGATCCGCAGCGCCGGCTCCAGCTCCCGGGCGCGGGGCACGGGGATCCACTCGGCCGCGTACCCCCAGTCCCGCAGCCGGGCGACGGTCCGGCGGAGCTGGTCGAGACCGGCCCCGCCGGATGCCCACCG
>NZ_JACBXC010000376.1 GCF_013870535.1 Streptomyces phytophilus
ACGTCGCCGGCGCGCCCGAGCCAGACCCCGTCGACGCCGCCCTGCGCGGCGGGGGCCTCGCCGCCGGGGCGGACGCGCTGACCGCGCCCATGCCCGGCACCGTGACCGTCGTCAAGGCCGCCGTGGGCGACCGCGTCGCCGCCGGGCAGAGCCTGCTCGTCGTGGAGGCGATGAAGATGGAGCACGTCATCGCCGCCCCGCACGCCGGCACCGTCGCCGAACTGGATGCCGTCGCCGGCGGGACCGTGGCCATGGACCAGGTGCTCGCCATCGTCGTACCGGACGACGCACAGGACGGCGCAGATGCACAGGGCGACGGGCAGGACGGCGCGCAGGGCGAACCGCAGGGCGAACGACAGGAAGAACCGCGATGACCCACTCCCCCCTCCCCATGCGCGTGCCCGCCGCCGGGCTGCCCGCCCGGGTCCGTATCCACGAGGTCGGGCCCCGCGACGGCCTGCAGAACGAGAAGGCCATCGTCCCCACCGACGTCAAGGCCGACTTCGTGCACCGCCTCGCCGCCGCCGGTCTCACCACCGTCGAGGCGACCGGCTTCGTGCACCCCAAGTGGGTCCCCCAGCTCGCCGACGCCGGTGAGGTCCTGCTCCGCCTCACCGACCTGCCCGGCGGCGTCCACGTCCCCGTCCTCGTACCCAACATCCGCGGCCTGGAGCGCGCCACCGCCCACGGTGCCGACCGCGTCGCCGTCCTCGCCAGCGCCACCGAGACCTTCGCCCGGCGCAACCTCAACCGGACCGTCGACGAGTCGCTCGCGATGTTCGACCCGGTCGTCGCGCGGGCCAAGCGGGAGGGGCTGCACGTCCGCGGCTACCTCTCGATGTGCTTCGGCGACCCCTGGGAGGGCCGCGTCCCCCTCGACCAGGTCGTACGCACCGCGCGTGCGCTCGCCGACATGGGCTGCGACGAGCTGAGCCTCGGCGACACCATCGGCGTCGCCACCCCCGGCCACGTCGGCGCGCTGCTCGACGCCCTCACCGCGGCCGGCCTCGGCGTCGAGCGGCTCGGCGTCCACTTCCACGACACGTACGGCCAGGCCCTGGCCAACACCCTCGCCGCGCTGCAGCACGGCGTCACCACCGTCGACGCCGCCGCCGGCGGCCTCGGCGGCTGCCCGTTCGCCAAGAGCGCGACCGGCAACCTCCCCACCGAAGACCTCGTGTGGATGCTGCAGGGCCTCGGCGTCGAGACCGGCGTCGACCTCGACGCGCTCGTCGCCACCAGCGTCTGGATGGCCGACCGCCTCGGCCGCCCGAGCCCGTCCCGCACCGTGACCGCCCTCTCCCACAAGGAGTGACCCCGATGACGCCGAGTCTGGACCACCGCCTGTCCCCCGAGCTGGAGCAGCTCCGCCGCACGGTCGAGGAGTTCGCGCACGACGTGGTGGCGCCGAAGATCGGCGACTACTACGAGCGGCACGAGTTCCCGTACGACATCGTGCGCGAGATGGGCCGCATGGGCCTGTTCGGCCTGCCGTTCCCGGAGGAGTACGGCGGCATGGGCGGCGACTACCTGGCGCTCGGCATCGCGCTGGAGGAGCTGGCGCGCGTCGACTCCTCGGTGGCGATCACGCTGGAGGCGGGCTGCTCCCTGGGCGCGATGCCGGTCCACCACTTCGGTACGGAGGAGCAGAAGCGCACCTGGCTGCCGAAGCTGTGCTCCGGCGAGATGCTGGGCGCGTTCGGGCTGACGGAGCCGGAGTGCGGCTCGGACGCGGGCGGCACGCGCACCACGGCGCGCCTGGACGAGGCCGCCGGCGAGTGGGTGATCAACGGCACGAAGTGCTTCATCACCAACTCCGGCACGGACATCACCGGCCTGGTCACCGTCACCGCCGTCACCGGCAGGAGCGAGGCGGGCAAGCCGGAGATCTCGTCCATCATCGTCCCGTCCGGCACCCCGGGCTTCACGGTCGCCGCCCCCTACTCCAAGGTCGGCTGGAACGCCTCCGACACCCGCGAGCTGTCCTTCTCCGACGTCCGCGTCCCGGCCGCGAACCTGCTCGGCGAACGCGGCCGCGGCTACGCCCAGTTCCTGCGGATCCTGGACGAGGGCCGCATCGCGATCGCCGCGCTCGCCACCGGCCTGGCGCAGGGCTGCGTGGACGAGTCGCTGGCGTACGCACAGGAGCGCCACGCCTTCGGCCGGCCCATCGGCACCAACCAGGCCATCCAGTTCAAGCTGGCCGACATGGAGCTGCGCGCCCACACCGCCCGCCTCTCGTGGCGGGACGCGGCCTCAAGGCTGGTGCACGGCGAGCCGTTCAAGAAGGCGGCGGCGCTGGCGAAGCTGCACACCTCGACGGTGGCCGTGGACAACGCGCGGGAGGCGACGCAGATCCACGGCGGTTACGGGTTCATGAACGAGTACCCGGTGGCGCGGATGTGGCGGGACTCGAAGATCCTGGAGATCGGCGAGGGGACCAGCGAGGTGCAGCGCATGCTGATCGCCCGCGAGCTGGGCCTGCCGCCCACGCCCTGACGGCCGGCCGGCGGCCCCCGGGGCAAGGGCGGTGCTCACGGCCAGAGTTCCGCCTTGTGGACGTACCGGAAGCCGGACCGCCACTGGAGCTCGACGTACGCCATCGGCTTGTCCTTCGGGTTCCCGTACGCGTCGAAGCCGATGGGCCCGCTGAGGCCGCGGGCCTCCTTCGTGGTGCCGAGCTGCAGCAGCATCTGCCGTACCGCGCCAGAGTCCACGGGGTCGTCGCCGTCCGGCCCCGTGGCGTACTCCACGGCCTTGACCAGCGCCAGCATCGCGTCGTGCCCCATGATCGCCTGCCCGCTCTGGAGCGGCCCGTCGCCCGCCGCGCAGGAGCCGCGGGGGGCGCCGGGGCGGAAGTCGGCGCAGTAGCGCTCGGCGAAGTCCGCGAGGGCGGCCGGGTCGCCGGCCTTCGGGTGGGCGTAGGCCGTATACCGTATGCGCAGCCCCTGGGCGCCCCAGCGCTCCAGGTCGGGCGAGTCGAAGTAGAGGCCGAGCGCGCTGGATCCCGACACCACGGCCAGGTCGCATCCGGGCTGGTCCGCGAGGGCTTGGACGAACTGCCGCAGGGCGCGCCCGCGGGCGGCGAAGTAGACGGCGTCCAGCTCCTGGCGGGCGCGGCAGACCTGGTCGGCGATGTACGTCAGCGCGTTGGCCGTCGAGCTGCGGCCGGACTCGAAGGAGTAGCCGTCGTCGGTGGCGAGCCGCACGCCGCGCTCGGCCACCGCCTTCTCGAAGCCGTCGCGCAGCGCCCTGTTGTACGTGTCCCCCGCCTTGATGTCCTTGACGACGTCGACGCGGTAGCCGGGGTCCTCGCGCTGCCGCTCGTCCAGCTCGCGGGCGGCTATGGCGGCCTGCTGCGCGGTGGGCTGGGAGACGCGGAAGAAGTCGGGGTCCTTGCGGGCCAGTTCGTCGGCGGCGACCGTCGCCCCGACCATCGGTATCCCGGCGCGGCGCAGCCGCCGCACCGTGGCGACGGTGGACTCGACGCTCTGGCCGAGGCCGGTGACGGCGACCAGGTGCTCGTCGCCGCGGGCCCTGTCCTCCAGGTCGCGGACGACCCGCTCGTAGTGCGCCCCGCCCTCCCCGGTGTTGGCGAGCAGCAGCCGCACCTTCGGCGAGGGGCCCTCGTCCGCACGCGGGTCGTCGGCGTCGAGCCGGTTGTGCGCGCGCTGGGCGAGGTACGCGCCCTCCAGCGCCTGGCGGACGACGGTCGGGTCGCGGTCGTCGGCCCGGCCGCCGGCGCCTGCGCCGTCCGCGCCGTGGGTCATGGACTCGACGTACGCGATGCTCACCGACGCCGCGCCGGAGCGCTCGACGCGCTCGTTCTCCTCGCGGATCCGCCGGGTGACCTCGTCCAGTTCCCCGTCGAAGGAGTACGCCCCGTCGGTGACGCCCACGCACTCGCCGCCGAGCCGCACGACCCCGGCGGCGCACTCCTCGTCCCCGCCGAACGTCCGCGGCAGGAACCAGGCCAGCGCGCCGGCCGCGACCAGGGCCGCGAGCACCACCGCTCCCCAGGGCGTCGTACCGCCGCGCCCCAGCCGCCGCTCACTCACCGGGCTTCTCCTCGTACTGTCGCGCCTGGTCCAGCAGCGCGGGGGTGCCGCCGCCGAAGGGTCCGTACGCCAGCGTCATGAAGCGGGCGTTGATCTCGCCGTAGAGCTGGCCGTAGAGGTCTTCGAGCGGATTGCGGTACGGGTCGCCGACGTGGTCGGTCTCGGGCGACTCGGCGGGCTCGGGCGCCATCCAGCTCGCCACCAGCAGCCGGGTCACGGTGCGCTCCCTGCTCTCGACCTCGTCGGTGCTGAGGAAGCCGAGCAGCCCCTCGTACCGCTGCTGCGGCGAGTCGGCCTGCGGGGCGTGCGCGTGGATGCGGGCGCGTACGGGCGCGCGGCGCAGCCGGACGAGCAGGCGGCACCAGCGGGTGGCGTCCGCGCCGCCGAAGCGGTCGTTGAGGAAGCGGGCGGCGGCGTGCAGGTCCTCCAGCGCGAGCCGGTGGTACGCCTCGATCTCCGGCAGCCCGCGCTCCGCGGCGTCGCGGCGCAGCGCCTCGTGGGCGTGCCGCCAGCCGCCGGTGGCCTCCAGGCGGCGCAGGAGGAGGAGCCGCAGCAGCGGATGGAGGGTCTGCAGCGGGCCGTCGGCGGCGCTGTCGCGGGTGCGTACGTGCATGGTCTGCAGGACGTCGCCGGAGAACGCGCCGACCGCGTTGCGCAGGGCCGTCTCGCCCTCCTCCCACAGCGGTCCGGCGGCGACGGCGCGGGCGAGGTCGGTGGCGGCGGCGCAGCGCGGCAGGGCGTCCCACAGTCCGGTCTCGCGGGCGTCCCGGGGCAGCAGGCGCTCCAGCAGGGCGGTGACGAGGGGCGAGTCGGGGGCGAGGGCGCGCTGGATGCGGGTCTCCCACGACTGGCGGTCGTCGGTGGCGAGGAGTTCGTCGAAGAGGTGGCGGGTGGCGAGGGGGTGGCCGCGGGTCACCTCGTACGCGGCCCAGCCGAGCCACTTCACGCCCGCGTC
>NZ_JACBXC010000377.1 GCF_013870535.1 Streptomyces phytophilus
TCCCCCTGGTCACCGGCGTCCGCGAACTCCACGAAGAGGCCGGCCGTAGGGCGTCGCGCTTGCTGCGATGTTCCGCGTCGACTCCGACCGCTACCCCGTTTACGTCTTCCACGGCCGGTGGAACGGCGATGCGAAGACGCTGGTGCTGGGCGAAGGCACTGATCTTGCGTTCATCGCGCCGGCGGACTTCGACCAGCTGCCGATGAACACGTCCGTCAGGGGCGACACCCGCCGTGTGCTGGACCTGATCACCCCCAAGCCGCCCCCGTACGGCTACGGCACCCTCGCGCTGATCCGCTTCCGGGGCCGGTGGGAAGGCGATCCGGACGCTCTCGTCCTGACCGAGGGCACAGAACTCGCCTTCAGCGACCCGAGGGACATGTGCGGTCTGCCGATGAGTCCGGTGGCCCGCTACGCCGCCCTGCGCCCGCTCTCAGCCGATCTGGAGGACCAGGCCCGAGCCGACGGCATCCGCGACCTGGTCTGCGCGGCCGTCATCGTCCACGACGACGCAGTCCTGTTCGTGCGGCGCCGGGCGGACGAGGACCTCGGCGGCGCCTGGAAACTCCCCGGCGGGCCCGTGAGAAGAGCGAATCCATCCTGGACTGCCTCACACGGAAGGTCCGCGCAACTACGGGCCTGGGGTGAGCGGGGTGAGGACGCCGACTTGGTGGTTCCGGCGGCCCGAGGGATACAGCACCTGGATGGCGATCTCGACGCGCTTCCCCTCGTGGAAGGGAAGCTGGAGGGTGAATCGCTCTCCTCCGATGTCCTGCTGGGTGTCGCTGCGGTCGCGCCACATGGGGTGCAGTGTCGAGTCGGTAGTGACGTGTTCCACGATGGCTGCTACGTCCGGGTGGCCGGCGTGCGTTGCCTGGGCCTGTCTCAGGATTCCGAGCCAGCTTCTGGTGTGCTGGCTCCAGTCGATGATCTGCTTCCTGGAGTCGGGATGGCTTAGGCACCAGAGGAGAATGTTTGCTCTTGGCCGGCGGACAAAGGGGAACCAGTCCGCCATGGCGGCGTTGAAGATCAGGACGTTCCAGGCGGCGTCCAGCACGACGGCCGGCGTCGGATCAAAAGTGTCCACCAGCAGTTGTGAATCGGTGAGGCCCTCCGCATAGGTGGCCTCGCTGGTGCCGGGCATTCCCTGGGTGGCCAGCAAGAACAGGGTGGTGCGTTCGCCTTCCGAAAGCCCGAGCAGAGCAGCCAGACGCTCCGCCTGGCCGGGGGCGAGGAGGGGGCGGCTGCGGCCGGCTTCCAGATCCTGGTACTTGCGCAGCCCTAGGCCGGCTCCTTCGGCCAATTCCTTCTGGGTGAGGGCCCGCGGCAGGCCACGGCGGCGGCGGGCGCGCCTCCGCCATTCTTTGAGCAGTTCCCCCAGTTGCGGCTGAGAGACACGGAGTAGTTCTTCCTGCACCCCAGCATGATCATTCATTGAGGACGGCTGCTGCGCACGGCACGCCGGTACCGGAGAACTCAATACCGCCTTCCAGCGAAGTGCGATCCGGCGGACGTTCGGCTTGAGAATCCTTTTTCACCCGCGGCGAGCGTTCGTCTCCACCTCGGGGACAGGTGCGATCGGGGTGATGACGCCGACCCGGAAGTGCGGGGCTGCCGTGGGATGGAGCACGTGCGTGACGACCTCCACCCGGGCGCCGCCGTAGCAGGGCGGTCTCAGGGCGGAGCGCTCCCCGCCGAGGTCCTGCCGGATGTCGCGGCCCTCCTCCCAAATGGCCCGGAGCACGGGATCGGCGTCGATGATCGAGAGGATCTGCTGCACGCCGGGCTCGCTGCTGCCGTATACCGCCTGGTAGTTGCGCAGTAGTGCGAGCCATAGGCGGAGGTACTGGTCCCAGTCGACGATCTGTGTTCTGGCCTCGGGGTGGCTCAGGCACCAGCGGACCATGTTGGCGTGGGGCTCGCGGACGTGGGGGAACCACGTGGACATGGCGTGGTTGTACATCTGTACGTTGCCCATCGCGTCGAGCAGGACTGCCGGGGTCGGCTCGGCGCTGTCCAGGACGAGGCGCAGGTCGGCCAGCACGGCCGCATCGGGGCCGGCGGCATGGGCGGGGCCCGGCCTGACCCGGGCGGCGAGCATGAAGAGCAGATCACGCTCGGCGGCGTCCAGGTCGAGTGCGCCAGCCAGCGCGTCCGCTTTCGCGGGCGCGAGCCGACTGCGCGGCTCGCCGGCCTCCAGCGCCTGGTAGGTGCGCCATCCGATGCCAGCGCGTTCGGCCACGACCTTCTGGGTGAGCGGGCTCGCGCTGCCGAGGCGGTACTGGGCATGCTTCCGCCATTCCTTGAGCAGCTCGCCCAGCCGGGGCTGGGAGACATGCGAATCATCACTCACCCCTGCATGATCAGCATCATTCCGGCATATGCCTCAGTGACACGCCGATCACGACACATGATCCCCGATCCGCTTTCCGGCCTCCAGATACTCCGCCTCCGTCGGCACCGGAGTGCAGGAGCACCGGCATCGGCACCTTCTCACATGCGTTATGAAACTGAGATCACTTGCCTGGGGCGGGAAATACGTCAGCGCTGACGCATCCCCCCCGAAAGGGTCCACTATGTGAGACGGTTTCACTCGTTCAGTCGGGTCTCTGGCACGGATGGCTCACACTCCGGTGTCGCCAAGTCGCCTTCTGTCTCCTTGAGTTGGACCCGTCCTACCGGTCTTGCTGTTCTGCGGACGGGGATGCGGGCTTGCTGATGGAATTCCACGCGTGAGCACTCTCGTCGCACGTTGACGCGCTGTTGGAGGGCTTTTAGGGTCGCCTGACAGCCGACGCCGAACCGGGCCGGTGGCTTGGAGTGAGGGGTAACGGTGGGCAATAGCAGATTTCGCATGGAGCACCCTCAGCTCGTCACCGGCCCTCCGCCAGGCGTGCCGGCGCATCCGCAGCACGAGGTCCGGTCAGCATGGCTGGCGGCGAAATTAGAGCGGGCTCTGCGCGGGTAGCCAAGCGCCCATTCACGCGTACCGGCTGAAGGCGCCTCGCGAGACTGAGGCGATCGCCCCCCGCCGTTCACCGCGGAGGCGAGAGCATGCCCACGCTTGCCCTTGCCGGCATACGGCGGCGAGGCAGCCTGAGCCTCCAGGCGGATTCGTCCAATCTTCATCTGGCGTGCCGGGGCGGCGTCTTGCGCGGGTCGCGGTGTCACTGTCTGCGACTAGTACAGGGTTTTGGAGCCAACTCTGGATCTCTGCAGCGGGGTGTGCGTATGTTCGTCGTCCCCCGGGGATCCCATCCGAATCCGCGAACATAAACAACCCGACCTCCAGGCCGGGTCTTCGGGGGCGTATGCAGCGTGGACGGCCGAGAGCGGGAACTCCCGGCCGCCGACGCCCACCATCACCGTGCTGATCCCATTGCACCGGGCACGTCAGCATGGCAACACTGAAGAGGAGATTCTTGCATGCCTTGCGCCGTGTGTAAAAGGCCCATGGACGCGGCCTGCGCAACAATCGCCTGCGGGGCTCCGCTGGGAACCGAACCAGCTACCACCAACTCGACCCCGGAATGCGGAATTGCCTGCGCCGCGTTCGGGAGCGGCCAGTGAGTACCGATGCCCGCGAGTGGGTGTGGGTACACAGTTCCAGCCGGGGATCCGCGCGGCTGGTTCTGCTGTCGATCGCTGACCGGGTTGCGGACGAGCAGTGCGTGTCCTGGGCTTCCCAGGCCAGCCTGACGGCTCGTACACGCGCCTCCAACTCGACCGTACGCGAGGCGATCGGTCGGCTCGTTGAGGCGGGGGAGCTGGAGCAGCTCGGCTACCTCGTCGGTCCTCAGGGGAGCACGGTCTACCGCCTTCCGCTGGCCGCCCGGGCGATCGCGCGGGCCCTTCGAGTCCAGCAGGAGGAGGCCGGCGTCGATGTGGCGCCCGGCGAGGAGTCCGGGGCCCTGCCCACGCTTCGGATCTCGGCGCTCGGGCAGTACGGAATCCGTCCGCGTGAGGTGCCGGAAACCGGCAGGGCGGGGTGCCGGAAACCGGCGGGGCCGGAAACCGGCAGGGCACGGGGTAAACCGGCACCCCGGGGTGCCGGAAACCGGCAGGGCGGGGTGCCGGTTTCCGGCACCCAGAACAGTAGTGAACCTGAAAGGAACGGTAGTAGCAGCAGTAGTGCTGGTGGCGCCGTCACGTCGGCTGCCCGGTGGCAGCCCGACCCAGCCGCCCTGGCCTGGATCCGCGAGCAGGGCCACCTCGACCGCCTCGGCGAGCAGGGCCTGAAGGCCGCCGACGCGAAGTGGCGCGCCCACCGCGCCGACTCCGCGCCCCGCCCGGCCGGGGCGTGGGCTGCCGACTGGCGCTCCTGGATCGCCCGAGAGCACTCCCCCCACCGCCCCGGGCTCTACGCCGTACCCGCCAACTCCCCCGCCCGGCCCGGCGGGATGACCCGGGCCCAGGCCCACACCGCCGCCCTGCTGGCCGCAGTCGAAAAACGGACCGGAACGGAGTAGCCGTGGACCGCCGTGAAACCGCCGCCCTGCTCGCCTACATCGGCCGCCTCGACCCCCGCACCATCCGCACCGACCACAACGAGGTCAGCGACCAACTCGACACCTGGCACGAGCTGCTCGGCGACGTACCGATGGCCACCCCCCACGGCTGGGACGCCTGCAACGCGGCCCGCCGACACATACGCATCTCGCCGTACCCGATCGTGCCCGCCGACGTCGCCCGCCCGTGGGAGAACCACCGGCGCGACCGCATGCTCCGCCACACCGACCCCACCCCGCCGGTCGACCCCGACGACCAAGCCGCCTGGACCGCCGAACTGGCCCGCGCCCGCCAAGCCGTCGCCCTCGGCAATGCCCAGCCCACCCCGTACCGGGCGATCGCCCGCGGTCGCGATCGGGTCGACGCGGAGCTTCAGGCGCGGTTGCGGGAAGTCGGCACCTGCATCCCGCCCGCCGCCCGAAACGCCCTCGCGCCCTACCGGCCCGCCCGCGTCGCCCGAAACGCCCTCGCGCCCTACCGGCCCGCCCG
>NZ_JACBXC010000378.1 GCF_013870535.1 Streptomyces phytophilus
CCGACCGGGACGACGTCCCCGGCCCCGGCAGCCTGCGCCCCGGCTTCGGGTCCCCTTCCGCGCCCGGGGCGCCGGACTCCGTCGACCTCCCCGCCGTCTTCGCACCCGCCCCCGGCGCGACCGCCCCACCCGCTGGGGCGGGCCCGCGTTCCGTACGGCGCGGCCTCCCGAGCCCGGCGCCGGCTGGGGTCCGGGGTGCCCCGCCGCGCCGCCGCGGGCACTGCGTGCCCGGGAACGTGGCACGGCATGCCGACTTTGCCCTTCCCGGACTTATTTTGCCGTCCAAGCTTTGATCGATCATCGATCGGAGACTTACAGTTCGGTTGAGGAGGTAGTGCCATGCAGAGTCAGCTCGACCAGCTCCCGGACCGCGACCCGCAGGAGACCGCCGAGTGGCGCGAGTCACTGGACGCCGTGGCCCGGCACGCCGGCCCCGACCGGGCCGCGCAGCTGCTGCGCAGCACCGTCGCGCACGCCGGGGACGCCGGTCTGGACGTCCCCGCGCTGCTGGAGACGCCGTACGTCAACACCATCCCCACGGCCGCGGAGCCCGAGCTGCCCGGGGATCCGGCGCTGGAGCGGCGGATCGCCGCGTGGAACCGGTGGAACGCCGCCGCCATGGTGACCCGCGGCTCGCGGTACGGGCTCGGGGGGCACATCGCCACCTTCGCCTCCGCGGCGTGGCTGTACGAGACCGGCTTCAACCACTTCTTCCGCGGCAAGGACGACGAGCGCGCCCCCGGCTCCGGCGACCAGCTCTACCTCCAGGGCCACGCCTCCCCCGGCATCTACGCCCGCGCCTTCCTCGACGGCCGGCTCTCCGAGGCCCACCTCGACCGCTTCCGCCAGGAGGCCGGTGCCGGCGAGGGGCTGCCCTCGTATCCGCACCCGCGGCGGCTGCCGTGGCTGTGGGAGTTCCCGACCGTCTCCATGGGCCTCGGCCCGATCTCCGCGATCTACCAGGCCCGGTTCAACCGCTACCTGGCCCACCGCGGCATCAAGGACACCTCCGCCAGCCACGTCTGGGCCTTCCTCGGCGACGGCGAGATGGACGAGCCCGAGTCGACCGCCGCGCTCGCCCTCGCCGCCCGCGAGCAGCTCGACAACCTCACCTTCGTCATCAACTGCAACCTCCAGCGCCTCGACGGCCCGGTACGCGCCAACTTCAAGGTCGTCCAGGAGCTGGAGGCCCAGTTCCGCGGCGCCGGCTGGCACGTCGTCAAGTCGCTGTGGGGCTCCGCCTGGGAGGAGCTGTTCGCGCTCGACACCACCGGCGCGCTCGTCCGCCGGCTGCGGGCGGTGCCGGACGCGCAGTTCCAGACGTACGCCACCCGCGACGCCGCGTACATCCGCGAGCACTTCTTCGGCGCCGAACCCGCGCTGGCCGAGCTGGCGAAGCTGCTCACGGACGACAAGATCCTCGACTGCTTCCACCTCTCCCGCGGCGGTCACGAGCCGCGCAAGGTCTACGCCGCGTACCGTGCCGCCGTCGCGCACGAGGGCGCGCCGACGGTGATCCTGGCGCAGACCGTCAAGGGCCACACCCTCGGCAAGGGCTTCGAGTCGCGTAACGCCAACCACCAGATGAAGAAGCTGACCGGCGCCGAGTTCCGCGACATGCGGGACCTGCTGGAGCTGCCCATCCCGGACGGCGCACTCGACACCGACCTCGTGCCGTACGCCCACCCGGGCCCCGACTCCCCCGAGGTCCGCTACCTCCAGGAGCGCCGCGCCGCGCTCGGCGGCCCCGCACCGGCCCGCCGGGTGCATCCGGTGGTGCTGCCGGAGCCGGCGGCGAAGCCGTTCGACGCGCTGGAGAAGGGCTCGGGCAGCCAGGAGATCGCGACGACCATGGCGTTCGTCCGCCTGGTCAAGGACCTCATGCGGGACAAGGAGACCGGCCGCCGCTGGGTGCCGGTGGTGCCGGACGAGGCCCGTACGTTCGGCATGGAGTCGCTCTTTCCGAGCGCCGGGATCTACTCCCCGCGCGGGCAGACCTACGACCCCGTCGACCGCGACCAACTCCTGTACTACAAGGAGGCGGCGGACGGGCAGATCCTCAACGAGGGGATCACCGAGGCCGGTTCGCTGGCGTCCTTCACGGCTGCGGCCACGTCGTACGCGACGCACGGCGAGCCGATGATCCCGTTCTACATCTTCTACGCGATGTTCGGCTTCCAGCGCACCGGCGACCAGTTCTGGGCGCTCGCCGACCAGTTGGGCCGCGGCTTCGTCGTCGGCGCCACCGCCGGACGCACCACCATGACCGGCGAGGGCCTCCAGCACGCCGACGGGCACTCCCCGCTGCTGGCCTCCACCAACCCCGCGGCGCTGATCTACGACCCGGCGTTCGCGTACGAGGTGGCGGTCATCGTCAAGGACGGGCTGCGCCGCATGTACGGGCAGGCCGCCCCCGGCGAGGACCCGGACGTCTTCTACTACCTCACCGTCTACAACGAGCCGAAGGTCCAGCCGCCGATGCCCGCGGGCGTCGAGGAGGGCATCGTCCGCGGCCTCTACCGCTACCGGACCGCGGAACTCCCCGCCGCGCCGGAGGCTCCCGGCACCGGGGCCGCCGCCGAGGACGCCCCGCGCGCCCAGGTGCTGGCCTCCGGTACCGCCATCCACTGGGCGCTCGACGCCCAGCGACTGCTCGCCGAGGACTGGGGTGTCGCGGCCGACGTCTGGTCCGCCACCTCCTGGAGCGAGCTGCGCCGTGACGCCCTGTCCTGTGACGCGGCGCAGCTTCGCGGCGAGGACCGGGTCCCCTACGTCACCCGTGCTCTGGAAGGCGCACCGGGCCCGGTCCTCGCCGTCAGCGACTGGATGCGGCAGGTGCCCGACCAGATCGCGCAGTGGGTCCCGCAGGACTACACCTCGCTGGGCACGGACGGCTTCGGCCTCTCCGACACCCGCGAGGCGACCCGCCGGCACTTCGGGGTCGACGCGCAGTCGATCGCCGTGGCGGTGCTGGACCGGCTGGCGCGGCGCGGCGAGGTGAAGAAGGAGACGGTCGCGCGGGCGGCGGCGAAGTACGGGCTGGCCTGACGCCCCTACGGCGTACGGGCCCGGCCTGCGGGGGGCGCGGGCCGGGCCCGTATCGGACCGCCGGGTGCGGTCGCCGCGTGCTAGGCGCCCCGGCCTAGTCCGGCTGGTCCGGGAAGGTGCGCAGCTTCAGCAGCGCCGCGATCAGGCCGCCCCAGACGATCACGATCGCGACGACCAGCATGACGATGGCGCTCGCCGACATCAGTTGCCCTCCTTCGCCGGTTCCGTATCCTCCACGGACTGCGCCTCCGGCGCCCGCCCGCCGATGTCGCCGTGGTGCCGCCACGGCACCAGCGCGGCCAGCACGCCGACGAGCAGCGCACCCGCCGCGACGCCCCAGCCGGCCCAGGCGAGGAACGAGCCGGGGTAGCCGCCGTAGTTCTCGTCCAGTTCGGTGCGCAGGCTGTCGATCATCATCCAGCCCAGCACCAGCGGCGTGACGATCCCCAGGCAGACCAGCCAGACGCGGCCCATCCGGACCGCGGACGTGGCGTTGGCGTCCCGCTGGAGCAGCGGCAGCCGACGCAGCACCCAGGCCACGACGACGACGGCCACGAGGCCGGCGAGCACGATGCCGTACTGGTTGATGAAGTGGTCGGAGGCGTCGAGCAGCGTGAGCCCGCCGTCGTTGGCGAACGCCAGCACCGAGACCGCGGTCAGCACGCCGCCGACGATCCCGACGGCCGCCCTGCGGGACAGGCCCGTACGGTCCTCGACCGCCGCGACCTGCACCTGCACGATGCTCACCAGCGAGGTGAGGCCGGCGATCACCAGCGACAGGAAGAACATGACGCCGAAGAACGCACCCCCCGGCATGCTGGAGATGATCGCCGGGAACGCCACGAACGCCAGCCCGACGCCCGAGGTCGCCAGCTCGTTGACGCCCACGCCCTGCTGCGCGGCCATGAAGCCGAGGACCGAGAAGACGCCGATGCCCGCCAGGATCTCGAACGAGCTGTTGGCGAAGCCGGCGACGAGCGCCGAGCCGGACAGGTCCGACTTGCGGCCCAGGTACGAGGCGTACGTGATCATGATGCCGAAGCCGATGGACAGCGAGAAGAAGATCTGCCCGTACGCGGCCACCCACACGCTGCCCTCGCCCAGCGCGCCCCAGTCCGGCTTGAACAGGGCGTCCAGGCCCTCGCCCGCGCCGTCCAGGGTGACCGCGCGGACGACGAGGATGCCGAAGAAGACGAGCAGCGCCGGGATGAAGATGCGGTTGGCCCACTCGATGCCGCGCCGCACGCCGAGCCAGAGGATGATCAGCGTGACCAGCCACACCCCGAGCAGCGGCCACATCACGCCGGGCACGAAGGTGGAGACGGTGCCCGGTTCGCCGGCCTTGAGGAAGTCCTCGGAGAAGAAGGCGTTCGGGTCGTCGCCCCACGACTCGTCGATCGAGAAGCCGACGTAGCGCACGGCCCACGCCAGGATCACGGCGTAGTAGGCGGAGATGACGAAGCAGATCGCCACCTGCCACCAGCCGATGGCCTCGGCCGGGCGGGCCAGCTGCCGGAAGGCGCCGGGCGGGGAGGAGCGGTAGCGGCGGCCGATGACGTATTCCATGATCAGCAGCGGCAGTCCCGCTGTGAGCAGGGCCACGAGGTACGGCAGGAGGAAGGCGCCGCCGCCGTTGTCGTAGGCGACGTAGGGAAAGCGCCAGATGTTGCCGAGACCGACCGCGGATCCGATCGCGGCGAAGAGGAAACCTGCCCGGTTCCCCCAGCGCTCGCGAGGCTCGTTGGACATATAAGACTCTCTTGTTCTTGGTGCAGTACCGAAGGACGCTATCAAGGCGCTGCATGATGGCTCACATGCGCGCCGCCCGGCTCATTCACCTGGTCCTACTGCTCCAGTCCCGCGCCGCCATGACCGCCGCCGAGCTGGCGGAACGGCTGGAGGTCTCCGAGCGGACGGTCGCGCGCGACGTGCAGGCGCTCGCGG
>NZ_JACBXC010000379.1 GCF_013870535.1 Streptomyces phytophilus
TGCCGGCGTGGGCGACGAGGCTGTCGGCGCGGCCGGTCTCGGTCCACACCACGGTGCCGGCGATGGCGGGGACGCGGTCGAAGTCGAGGCTCAGCGTCTTGATCATGGCGGACGCGGTGGCGCGGTGGTGGGCGGACATCACCAGGAACTGCCCGTCGCGCAGGACGGTGCGGGTGGGCATCTCGAACCCCCCGGCGGCGAGGTCGAGGAATCCGCCGCGTACGGCGTCGATGGCCGCACGCATGGTGACGGCCTCGCGGATCTCGCGGGGATCGACGGTGACGGTCTGCATGGGGACTCCGCATCCTGGGGGACAGCCTGGCCAGAGTAAGGTATTACGCCTTACTCTGTCGGCCCGAGCCGGGGCTTACGGCCCGAGCGCTCGCGGCACCGTGTTATGCATGAGGTGTGACTGCTTCGGACTCCTCGCCGGCGAGCACGCCCACCACCCGCCTGCGGCCCGTCAGCCTGCGTGAACAGGCCCGCGAGGCGCTGCGCGCCCGGATCGTGCTCGGACAGATCGAGCCCGGCGAGGTGCGCAGCGTGATCGGCCTCGCCGAGGAGCTGGGGGTCTCCATCACGCCGGTGCGCGAGGCGGTGATGGACCTGGCCAACCACGGGATGGTGGAGGTCATCCGCAACCGCGGGTTCCGGGTGCCGCGGCTCGGCGAGCACGACCTGGACGAGATCTTCCACCTCCGTACGCTGCTGGAGGCGCCCGCGATGGCGGACGTCGTACGGGTCCTGGACGGTGCGCCGGTGCCGCGGTTCCGGCGGCTCGCCGAGGAGATCACCGCCGCGGCCCGGGACGGGGATCTGCCCGTGTTCCTGGACAAGGACCGGCAGTTCCACCTCGGCCTGCTGGAACTGCTCGGCAACGGCCGGCTCGTCGTGATGGTCGCGCGACTGCGCGACCAGGCCCGTATGCAGGGCCTGCGGAAGCTCGCCGCCCAGGGCGGGTTGACGCAGTCCGGCGAGGAGCACATCGCCCTGGTCGACGCGATCGAGGCCGGAGAGGGGGAGCGCGCGGTCGAGTTGATGCGCGCCCACCTCGCCCACAGCCGCGGCATCTGGGCCGGCCACGCGGAACCCGGTTCCTGAACCCGGCCGGTGACGCCGGCCCGCGCCCGCCGCCGTACCGCTGACGAGTGCTGGGTAATATATTACACCTGACTCAGTCGGGATCCCGTGTCACCGGTGACCGGGCACCAACCCTGCGGCACCCCAGCCGCGCGAGGAGACGACCATGGCCGGGCAGCGCCTCCGGGCGGTCAGCACCGTCGACTACCACACGGGCGGCGAGCCGTTCCGCATCGTGGCCGAGCCGCCCGTCGCCATCGAGGGCGCCACCGTCGCCGACCGCCGCACCTTCGCCCTCGCCGACCCCGGCGTGGACGGCCTGCGCAGGCTCCTCGGTTCGGAGCCGCGCGGGCACGCCGACATGTACGGCGGCTTCCTCACCCCGCCCGACGACGAAGGCGCCCACTTCGGCGTGCTGTTCTGGCACAAGGACGGCTTCTCCACCGCCTGCGGCCACGGCTCCATCGCGCTGGCCGTCTGGGCGGTGCAGACCGGCCGCGTCCCGCGCGACCCCTCCGGCAGCACTACGGTCGTCATCGACGTCCCCTCCGGCAGGGTCACCCTGCGCGTGCACACCGAAGGCGACGGCATCACCGGCGTCGACTTCGTCAACGTCCCCAGCTACCGCCTCGCCGAACAGGTGCCCCTCACGACGTCCCGGGGCGACGTCGTCGTCGACGTCGCCTACGGCGGTGCCATCTACGCCCACCTCGACGCCGCCACCGCCGGACTGGCCGTCACCCCCGAGCACTACACCGCCCTCATCGCGATCGGCCGCGAGATCAAGTGGGCCCTCGACGGCACCGCGTACGCCCGCCACCCCGTCGACGACCGCCTCGGCGGCATCTACGGCACCATCCTCTACGACGACCTCGGCCCCGACCCGGACGGCAACCTGCACCAGCGCAACGTGGCCGTCTTCGCCGACGGCCAGGTCGACCGCTCCCCGTGCGGCTCCGGCACCTGCTCGCGCGTCGCCGTACTCGCGGCGACCGGCGCCCTGGAGCCGGGCAGGACCCTCGTCCACGAGTCGATCGTCGGCAGCCGCTTCACCGCCCGTATCGCGGAAGCCGTGACCGCCGACGGACACGAAGCGGTCATCCCCGAAGTCACCGGCACGGCCTACCGAACGGGCCGGCACCACTTCGAACTCGACCCCGCCGACGACCTCGGCACGGGCTTCGTCCTGCGCTGACCCGCGACCCGCGCAGGACGCGCAGCGACCCGGCACTCGCCGGTCAGGAGACGGCGCCGGCCGCCGTGAGACCGAGTGTCTCGCGCTCGCGGCGCACGTCCGCGACGAACTCCTCCACCTGCCGGTCGACCTCGTGCGCGGGGAGGGAGTGCTCGGCCGCCAGCAAGTCCCCGACCCGGTCCGCGACGGAGGCGGCGGCCCGGGAGTCGAGGACCCGCGCCGGGATGCGGCGCCGCAGGACGTCGGTCACGGTCAGGGCCATCTCGTGGCGGATCGCGTAGACCGCTTCCGCCCAGAGGTAGGGGAGGCTCGGCGTCATCGGCTCGGCGAGAGAGGGGGTTGCCGCGATCAGGTCCTCGACGAACCGGGCCTCCGTGCCGTACCGGCCGCTCAGATGGCCGAAGCGGCCGCCGGTCGCCTCGACCGCCTCGGCGTCGAAGTCCGCGCCGCCGACCAGCGGCAGGGCCGCGGTGCGGCAGGCGCGGCGGATGCCGAGGAGCCCGCATACCTTGTCGGTCGCGATCTGGGCCATCGTGCGCGCCACCGTCAGCTTGCCGCCCGCGACAGTGACCACGCCGTCCCGCACGGTGACTTCGTGTTCGCGGCTGAGTTCGGAGGTGTCGCCGCCGCCGGTGTCGATGAGCGGGCGCAGCCCGGCCCACGTGCTGGTGATGTCCTCGACCGCGATCTCCGTGCTGAGTGCGGCGTTCAGCGACTCCAGGAGGGTGCGGGCCTCGGCCCGGGTGCAGCGCGGGTCGTCGAGGTCGTCGGTGTACGGCGAGTCGGTCGTCCCGACGTAGCAGTGGTCTCCCCAGCGCACCACGAACCCCTTGCCGCCCTTGCCGCGTGCTCCCCCGAGCATCGGGAAGGTGAGCGTGGACTGGCTGCGCACCTTGTCCCAGGGGACGACCACGTGGACCCCCTTGGCGGGGCGGATCTGGTGGCGGTGGTCCGCATCGGCCAGGGTGCTGACGGAGTCGCTCCACACGCCCGCGGCGTTGACGACGACCTTCGCGCGCACCCGGAACTCCTCGCTCGACCCGTCGGCTCCCGTCGCGCGGACGGTGGCGGTGTGCCGGCCCTGGGACGAGTCCAGGGCGACGACTTCGGCGCGGTTCGCGACGTGGGCGCCCAGCAGGGCGGCGGTGCGCGCGACGGCGAGGGTCAGCCGGGCGTCGTCGGTCCGGCAGTCGAAGTACAGCAGGCCGCCCAGCAGTCCTTCCGGGCGGAGCGTGGGGCACTGAGTGAGCACCTGCTCGCGGGAGATGCGGCGGTGGCGTCGGCCGATCCTCCAGCCGCCCAGCGCGTCGTAGGCGACGAGGCCCGCACGGAGGGTGCGCGCGACGGCGGGGCTGAACACACCCTCGGTGCGGTAGATCGGGAAGAGGAACGGCAGCCGGCTGACCAGGTGCGGAGCGCGCTCGTACATGCGCTGGCGTTCGAGCAGCGAGTGGTAGACGAGGCGGACCTCCTTCTGCTCGATGTAGCGCAGCCCGCCGTGGATCATCTTGGAGGAGGCCGAGGAGGTCCCCGCGGCGAAGTCGGTCCGCTCGACGAGCCCGACGGTCAGACCGCGGGTGACGGCGTCGAGCGCGACGCTCACCCCGGTGATGCCGCCGCCGACCACGAGTACGTCCAGCGGCGTACCCCGCAGCGAAGCGAGTGCTGCCTCGCGGTCGAAGGCGACGGGTGCGGTCTGGTTCGCGACGGCACTGCGCAGAGCACGGGACATCGTGGCGGCCACCTCGTCTGGTACGTCTGCCGGGCGGAGCGTGAGCGGCAGGATCTTTCGGATCTACCCGGCATCCTGCGGTGCGGGCTTCGGGAGGTCCAACCCATTGACGCCGCGTGTCAACGAACGCCGTGCCTCTTTCGCGAACCGACATGCGGGAGGAGGTGAGCGGCGATGCCGCCGTGGTGTGATGAGTGCAGATGGATCACATGGATCACATGGATCAGGGAGCTGTCGTGGCAGACGAGACGAAGGTTCCCGCGGTCCTGCAGGGTGCCTTCTTCGTGCTGCAGGCCGTGGGCGAAGCGGGGCCGGCCGGGGCGAATGTCGCCGAGGTGCAGACGCGCACCGGTCTGGGCCAGCGCACCACGTACCGGCACCTGGCCTCGCTCAAAGCTCTGGGAATGGTGACCGAGGCGGGTGAGCGCAGCCGCTACCGGCTGGGGCCGGTGATCGCGGGTCTGGCCCAGAACACCTCCGACCAGCGGGAGTTTCTGCGCCGGGCGCGGATGTTCTGTGAGGAGCTCGCGGAGCGGTCCGGTGAGCCGGTCCATGTGACGGTGTGCGACCAGGGGACCGCGGTGACGGTGGCGACGGCGAGCCGGAGTTCCCCGGTCGCGGAGAAGTCGCCGCCGATCGTGCCGGGCTCGCGGCGCCCGCTGCACGCGAGCGCGAGCGGCAAGGTGTTCATCGCGTACAACCGGTCCGCGCTGGAGGCGTACAGCGTGCGGCCGCTGGAGCGGTTCACCCAGTACACGATCACGGACCTGCGCGAGCTTGAGCGCGAGTGCCTGCGGGTGCGGCAGCAGGGCTTTGCGGAGGACCACCAGGAGTACTCCCTCGGGATCACGTGTGTCGCGGTGCCCGTCGTGGGCGTCGGCGGTCGCGCGGTCGGGGCGCTGACCGTCTCGACGAAGCGCCCGGTGATGAGCGAGGCCCGGCGGTCCGAGCTGCTGCGCGCGCTCAGGCCCGCGGCG
>NZ_JACBXC010000038.1 GCF_013870535.1 Streptomyces phytophilus
AGTACAGGTCCAGCACCCGCGCCCCGATGCCCTCCGCGGCCAGCAACTCGGCGGCGGCCAGCGCCTCGTGGACGGCGACCCCGGCGGCGGCGATCGTCACGCGGTCGCCGGGCGCGGCGCGCAGCAGCCTGCTGCCGCCGATGGGGAAGTCCTCGTCGGGCTCGTACAGGACGGGCCGGGCGCCGCGCATGGTGCGCAGGTAGCGCACGCCGGTCAGCTCGTCGTCCGCCATCGCGGCGACGAGCCGCGCGGCCTGGTTGGCGTCGCAGGGGTGCAGCACCGTGCTGCCGTGTATGGCGCGGAACATCGCCAGGTCCTCCAGCCCCATCTGCGACGGGCCGTCCTCGCCGATGGCGACGCCTGCGTGCGAGCCGACCAGGCAGAGGTTGGCCCGGCTGACGGCGGCCATGCGCACGAAGTCGTGGGCGCGGGTCAGGAACGCGGCGAACGTCCCCGCGAACGGCGCCCAGCCGCACGCCTGCATGCCGACGGCGGCCGCGACGAGCTGCTGCTCGGCGATGTAGACCTCGAAGTACCGGTCGGGGTGCTCCTTGGCGAAGAACTCGGTCCGCGTGGAGTCGCCGACCTCGCCGTCCAGGGCGACGACGTCCGGCCGCACGGTGCCGAGCGCCGCCAGCGCGTATCCGTACGCGTCGCGCGTGGACACCGGGTCCCCCACGTCGTACCGCGGCAGCACCGGCTGCGCCGCCGCGGAGCCGCGCGGGGGCGCGGAGGCGTGCGGCGGGGCGGGCGGGCGCACGCGTACGTCGGAGGTGCCGCCCAGTTCTGCGATCGCCGCCTCGGGGTCCGGCAGCGGCTTGCCGTGCATGCCCTCGCGGTTCGCGACGGACGCGACCCCGCTGCCCTTCACGGTGCGGGCGAGCACGGCCGTCGGCCGGTCCGTCACCGCCGCCGCCTCGGCGTACGCGGCGTCGACGGCGGCCGCGTCGTGCCCGTCGACCTCGACGGTGTGCCAGCCGAACGCCCGCGCCCGGCGGGCGTACGCCTCCAGGTCCCAGCCGTGCCGGGTGGGCCCGCGCTGGCCGAGCCGGTTCACGTCGACGATCACGGTGAGGTTGCCCAGGTGCTCGTACCCGGCGTGCTCGAACGCCTCCCAGACCGAGCCCTCGGCCATCTCGCTGTCACCGCACAGCACCCACACCCGGTACGGCAGGTGCGCGAGCCGCTTGCCCGCCAGCGCCATGCCGACGCCGATGGGCGGCCCCTGTCCCAGCGACCCCGTGGCCACGTCGACCCACGGCAGCACGGGTGTCGGATGCCCCTCCAGCCGGCTGCCCGCCTTCCGGAACGTCAGCAGCTCCTCGTCGTCGATGGCGCCGACGGCCTTGAACGCCGCGTACAGCAGCGGTGAGGCGTGCCCCTTGGACAGCACCAGGCGGTCCGCCCCGGGGTGGTCGGGCCGGTCGACGTCGTAGCGCAGATGCCTGGCGAGCAGCACGGCCATCAGGTCGGCCGCGGACATCGACGAGGTCGGGTGGCCGGATCCGGCGGCGGCTGCGGCCCGTACGGCGTCCACGCGCAGCTGGCGGCCGAGCGCGGTGGTGAGGTCCTGATCCACTTCGGCGGCGGTCATGTCGTGCTCCTTGTCCGAGCGGTCTGTGCTCTCCGTCCTCTCCGGCCCGCGGGCACGGCGACGCGCCGGTCCGGTCGCGTACGCGCCGCGCCCTGGTCGGTCATGGGGACCGGGTACCACGCTCCGGCGGGTACTAACGACCGATCCTGCGGCGGCCGGCCGGGGGCACGGTGCGTGGTCGGGAGGTCGCGGAGGGCGTTCGCAGATCGCCGGTGTAGCGGCGGGCGGGGAGGGCACCCGGGGGGAGCGCCCCGGGCACGGGAGTGCGCGGCCCGGCGGCGCGGGCGAGTCCCTACGAGCGGAAGGCGGAGCCGTGGCCCAGGACGCAGACCGCCGAGCGGACCCCGGACGAGCGGGTGGCCCGGGGGGCGGTCGGGGGGCGGTCGGGGACAGGCTCGGCAACTACCCGCCGGATCTGGGGCGTTGCCGGTTCGAGCGGACGCGGCTCATCGCGTCGCGCAGGGGAATCCGCAGGTCGTCCGGGATCGGCCGGCCCGTTGCGGACGCGATGAGGGCCTCGGCCACGTACCGCAGCGGGATGTTGGCGTGCTGGGAGGTGTCCAGCAGCACCTGCCATGCCTCGTCCTCGTCCGCCCCGAGCACGGCGATCAGCACCCCGCGGGCCTGATCGACCATCGGCCGGCTCTCGATTGCCTGCTTGAGCTGCGTGTTCTCCTCGCTCAGCTCGATCAGCCGGCGCGCGGCATGCGCGAGCAGACCGGAGGAGACCGCGTCGTCCTCGACGGCCTTCTCCATTTCCACGGCGAGGTCGGCCGGGGCGGGCGCCCCGTCGGAGGAGCTGTTCGGTGACTGGGGAGGTCGCATAGGGCTCCTCTTCCCCCGCCCGCCGCGTTCATGGCGCCGGTACGGCCATTCGGCGCGGCCCCGGCGGCGCCGGGGCCGGTCCTGCCCGGGGCCGGGCGGCCCGGCGGGACCGTTGTGGGGGCGGGTTCGTGACAGGTCGTGCGACGTGCCGCACCGTCGTATCGTGGAGAAGTCCGTGTCAGCCCTGTTTGCACCGGACGGCGCCGGGCAGATGGACCCTCGTGCTTCGGACCAGAGGCACGCCGCAGGAGTTCACGGCTTGCCGGCCGTCGGCGCTCCGGCCGCACGCGGTCCGGAGCGTTTCCGTTTCCGGCCCCGGCCCTCGGCCGCCCGCCAGAGCGGCCGTGTCCGCCGCCGTCGTCCTCCCGTGAGAAACGTACGCGCACGACCAGCCCGAGGGAGGCCACCGTGGCCCATGTCCGGGCAAGGACAAAGCACCCGCACCACGACGCACCCGACACCTCCGCGCAGTTCCGCCGGCTTTCGGGAATGCCCGAGGGGCCCCGGAAGAAGGCCCTGCGGCAGGAGGTCGTACGCGCCTGGATGCCCATGGCGGAGCGGCTCGCCCGCCAGTACAGAAACCGCGGCGAGGCGCTGGAGGACCTGGAGCAGGTCGCGCACCTCGGCCTGGTGAAGGCGGTGCGGCGGTACGACGCCGCGCGGGGGAACGCCTTCGAGAGCTACGCCGTACCGACGATCGTCGGCGAACTGAAGCGCCACTTCCGCGACCACATGTGGGGCGTGCACGTGCCCCGCCGGGTCCAGGAGCTGCGCAACCGCGTCCGCAGCGCGGGCCTGTCGCTGGCCGTCACGGCCGACGACCGGTTCCCGCCCACCGCGGCCATCGCGGAGGCGGCCGGGCTGACCGAGGACGAGGTGCGTACGGGCCTGGGGGCGTGGGAGAGCTACGCCACGCTGTCCCTCGACGCCGACCTCACCGGCGCCGAGGACGGCTACTCGCTCGTCGACACCTTCGGCAGCACCGAGCCCGGCTTCGACCAGGCCGTGGACCGCGAGGCCGTGCGGCCGCACCTGAGCGGGCTGCCGGAACGCGAACGCGAGATCCTCTACCTGCGCTTCTTCTGCGACATGACGCAGAGCAGCATCGCCGAGCGCTTCGGCATCTCGCAGATGCACGTCTCCCGGCTGATCAGCCACACGTGCGCGCGGGTGTGCGAGCGCGTCGAGGCCGACCAGGCAACCGCGGCGCGCCGGGCCGCGGCGGCGCATCCGACCGGGTAGGAAGCGCGGGAAGCACTATGTTCGATGCGGGCAGTCCCCCGACTGCCCGGTAAGGAGCGGGAGCCTGTGCAAGCCATCACCGTCCGCGACCCCGACGCCGGCACCGCCGGGATGACCCTGACGGACCTGCCGCACCCGCAGGCCGCGCAGAACGACGTCATCGTGCAGGTCCACGCGGCCGGCTTCACCCCCGGCGAGCTGACCTGGCCGGGCACGTGGACCGACCGCGCCGGCCGGGACCGGACGCCGAGCGTGCCCGGGCACGAGCTGTCCGGCGTGGTCACCGAACTCGGCTACGGCACCACCGGGCTCACCGTCGGGCAGCGCGTCTACGGCCTCGCCGACTGGACCCGCGACGGCTCGCTCGCGCAGTACACCGCCGTCGAGGCCCGCAACCTCGCCCCGCTGCCGGCCGACGTCGACCACGTCACCGCGGCGGCCCTGCCGATCTCCGGACTCACCGCATGGCAGGCCCTGTTCGACCACGGCGGGCTCACCACGGGACAGAGCGTGCTGATCCACGGCGCGGCCGGCGGCGTCGGCTCCATCGCCGTGCAACTGGCCCGCGAGGCGGGTGCCCGGGTCGTCGGCACCGGCCGCGCGGGCTCGCGCGCCACCGCCCTGGACCTGGGCGCGGAGGCGTTCGTCGACCTGGAGTCGGAGCGGCTCGCGGACGCCGGGCAGTTCGACGTGGTCTTCGACGTCATCGGCGGCGAGGTCCTCGACCGCTCCACCGACCTGGTCCGCCCCGGCGGCACGCTGGTGACCATCGCCGAGCCGGTACGGGTCCACCCCGGCGACGGACGGGCGGTGTTCTTCGTCGTGGAACCCGACCGGGCCCGGCTCGCCGGCCTCGCCCGGCGGCTGCGCGAGGGACGGCTCAAGCCGCTGGTCGGGGACGTACGGCCGCTCGCCGAGGCGGCGGCCGCGTTCGCCCCCGGCCGGCGCAGCGCAGGGAAGACGGTCATCCGGGTCACCGCGGAAGGCTGAGACAGAGCCGGCACCGACCGGGCCGTTCCCGGCGCGGGGTCAGGGCTTGCGGCCGACGGCGCAGATCCGCCAGGGCGCCACCGCGCGGTTCGCCCCGACGGCCGGGTCCTCGGGCCGCCACTGGGCGCAGGGGACGACGCCCGGTTCGAGGACCTCCAGGCCGTCGAAGTAGCCGGCGACGTCGGCGGGGTCGCGGAGCGTCTGCGGGTCCACGCCCGCGTCGTTCCACATCTGCAGGACCCGGTCCACCTCGCCGCTCACGCCCCTGACGGGGTGGGCGAGCGCCAGATAGCTGCCCGGGGGCACGGCCTCGACGAGGCTGCCCACGACGTCGCGCGCCTCGGCGTCGTCGATGACGAACTGGACGATGCCCAGCATCATCAGCCCGACCGGCCGGGTGAAGTCCAGGGTCTTCGCCGCCTCTTCGAGGATCGCCGCGATGTCGCGGACGTCGGCGTCGACGTAGTTGGTGGCGCCCTGCGGGCCGCTGGTGAGCAGCGCGTCGGCGTACCGCAGCACCAGGGGGTCGTTGTCGACGTAGACGACGCGGGACTCGGGCGCGACGTCCTGGGCGACCTCGTGGGTGTTGTGGTTGGTGGGCAGTCCGGCACCGAGGTCGAGGAACTGGCGGATCCCGGCCTCGGCGGTGAGGTGGCGCACCGACCGCATCAGGAAGCCGCGGTCGGCCCGCGCCGCTTCCACCACGTCGGGCACGGCCTCCTGCAACTGGTCGCCGACCGTACGGTCGACCTCGTAGTTGCTCTTGCCGCCCAGCCAGTAGTCCCACACGCGCGCCGAGTGCGGCCGCTGCTGGTCCAGGGACCTGGTCCCGTCGGGTAAGTGCTGCTCTGCCATGATCGGCGCTCCTGGTGCGGATCGTTTGCGGGTTCGACCCGCACCAGTGTGCCGCGGAAGCCGCTGTCAGTCCGGCAGTCGGTCCAGGAAGCCCAGGACGGTGCGGATCCGGCCGTCCCCCGCCAGCGTGACGACGTCGAAGCCCTGCACCGGCGCCGAGCCGTCCGGGGCGATCAGCTCCCAGGTGAAGCGGGCCGTGTCGTGGTGGCCCTCGACCGCGCCGAGGAGGCGGAACTCGAAGCCCGGGAACTGCTCCTGGGCACCGGCGATCACGGCGGTGAGGCCCGGGTGCCCGCTGACCTCGGCGAGCGGGTCGGTGTACGTCGCGTCCTCGGTCCACGCGGCGGCGACGGCCTTCTCGCGCTCCGCGGGGTCCTGGGCGTTCCAGGCGGCGAAGTAGCGGGTGACGGCGGTCTCGTACATCGACATGGGGGCCTCCTCGGGGGTGGTGCTGATCGATGGCTCCACGATGCGGGGCACCCGGGTGCGGCGTCGATTACCCCCGAGGTAGGGTCCCCGCTCACCGCCCGAGTACGGTCAGCAGCGGCGGGGTCCGCCGGCCGTGCGGGTCGGCGCAGGAGAGCACCGCGTAGCCGGGCGGGACGGCGGTCGCCAGCTCGTACTCCGTCCAGGGCCGGACCGCGGCTGCCCGAACCACGCGAAGCACGCGTGCAGCGCCATCGCCGAGAGTCCGCCGAGCAGCGCGAGCACCGCCTCGACCGCGCCGAAGGCGACCGCCGCCCGGATCCGCAGCCGCTTGGCCAGCAGCGATCCGACGCCCATCGCGAAGACCATGACGGACAGCACGACGGACGCCTGGGTGACGGAGTCGCCGATCAGGTACGAACCGAGGGCGACCAGCTCCAGCTCGTACACCAACCCGCAGGCGGCGCAGACGAAGACCGTCGCGAGCACGAGAAACCGCCCGGTGGCGGGCGGCACCGGGAGGGCGGGCGGCGGCGCGCCCGGCAGCGCGGGAGCGCGGCCGGGGGCGCGCGTCGTCTGCTCGTACGGTTCGATCACGAAGGAACGATACGTTTGCGCCGGTGCCGCCCCTTGTCACCCACACGTGTGCAATATGCCCTGGACATGGGCGAATTGACCCGGTCCGGGGCGTCGGCGGCGTCCGACGGCCGTCCTAGACCGGCTCCGCGACCCGCGCGGCCATCGTCGTCCGCGTCGCCACCAGGCGTCCTTCCTGCGGATACGAGTGCCACGTGCGCCATCCGACGACGTCGCCCTGACGGTGCACCAGCAGCGCGGTGAACGCGTGCGGGCTGCCCGGGAACGTGCCGGCGAGCCCCCGCGGGTGATCGGCGACCAGCGCCAGCAACTCCTGGGCCCGGGACTCGAAGGCGCCCCGGGTCAGCGTCTCGACCCGGGCGGCGAACTCGTACTCCCACCCGGCCACCTGCTTGGCGACGCCGAGAGGGAGCGGTGTGCTGCTGCCGGGCAGGCAGGCGACGGTCTCGGAACAGGCCGAGTCGCCGTCCCTGAGCAGTACTTGATGCGAGGCCCCGAGCAGCCTGAGCTGCACGTCGGCGGAGCCGAGGCGCAGGTCGAGCACCGCCAGGGCCGCCATGGGGTCCATCCCGAGCCGCCATGCGAGGTCCTGGGCCCGGGTGTCCGTGTACGAGGTCTTGAGAGTGGTGAGCATGGGTCGGCTCCGCAGGCAGGGTGAAAAGACATCGGGCCGCCCGCCTGATGGCGGGACCACGGGTGCGGGCGCAGGCCGAGAAGCACGCGGGCACGCCCCGGCAGAAGGGGAATGCGCCCGGGAAATACGGAATCATGAAGTGCGGCCCGCCGACAGCGTTTTTACCCTTCTTCACCGGGTTTCCATCGCGCGGGCGCGCGACTGGTCAGTTGTTCACTTTCTGACAACTAGCACCCGCCGCCGCCTCCGTCACCGCCGCCTCCCCCGCCGCAGTCACCGCCGCCGCTGCCGCCGCCCGCGTCTCCGCCCCAGCCGACCGCGTCCGTACCGGCGGCCGCACCGCCCACACCGCCCCATCGACCCGTGCCGGACAGTGTGTTGCGGTGGGTGCTGCGCCTGGAGACGGCGGCGGACAGGCCCACGATCAACCCGATCGCGGCCACGCAGAAAACAACGAATCCCATCGGACCCTCCTCATCTCCCCCGCCCCCGCGGAGGTCCGCTGTATCACCGGATGTGCCCGGCAGACGGCCTCCTCAACCCTCCGCCGTGCAAGCATGTCCCCATGGGACGCCCACCGCTGAGCAGCCGCCTGACCCCCTTCGTGACCACGATCTTCGCCGAGATGTCCGCGCTCGCCGTGCGCACCGGGTCGATCAACCTGGGCCAGGGCTTCCCCGACACCGACGGCCCCGCGGAGGTCGCCGAGGCGGCCGTACGGGCCATCCGGGAGGGCCGCGGCAACCAGTACCCGCCCGGGCCCGGGATCCCCGAGCTGCGGCGCGCCGTCGCCGAGCACCAGCGGCGGTGGTACGGGCTGGAGTGGGACCCCGACACCGAGGTGCTCGTCACCGCCGGGGCCACCGAGGCGGTCGCGGCGGCGCTGCTCGCGCTGCTGGAGCCGGGCGACGAGGTGATCGCCCTGGAGCCGTACTACGACTCGTACGCCGCCGGCATCGCCATGGCCGGCGCCCGCCGCGTCCCGGTCACCCTGCGCCCCGACACGGGCGCGGGGGCGCCCGCGTACCGGCTCGACCTCGACGAGCTGCGCGCCGCCGTCACCCCGGCCACCCGCCTCATCCTCCTCAACTCCCCCCACAACCCCACCGGCACCGTCCTCGACCGCACCGAGCTGGAGGCAGTCGCCGCCCTCGCCCGCGAGCGCGACCTGCTCGTCGTCACCGACGAGGTCTACGAGCACCTCGTCTTCGACGGCGCGCACATCCCGCTCGCCACCCTCCCCGGCATGCGCGAGCGCACGGTGTCGATCTCGTCGGCCGGCAAGAGCTACTCCTTCACCGGCTGGAAGGTCGGCTGGGTCACCGCCCCCGCGCCGCTGGTCGCCGCCGTGCGCACCGCCAAGCAGTATCTGACGTACGTCAGCGCCGGCCCCTTCCAGTACGCCGTAGCCGAGGCCCTGGCGCTGCCCGACTCCTACCTCACGGGCCTGCGCGCCGACCTGCTGCGCAAGCGCGACCTGCTCGCCGCCGGCCTCGCGGAGGCCGGCCTGCGCGTCTTCCGCCCGGCCGGCACGTACTTCATCACCGCCGACATCACCCCCCTCGGCGAGAAGGACGGCGTCGCGTACTGCATGTCGCTGCCCGAGCGCTGCGGGGTCGTCGCCGTGCCGACGCAGGTGTTCTACGACGATCCGGACGCGGGGCGCAGCATCGTGCGGTTCGCCTTCTGCAAGAAGGACGAGGTGCTGGCGGAGGCGGTGCGGCGGCTGAAGGAGGGCCGTTCGGCGTAAGCCGGCGGGCCGCCCGGACGCCGGACGGGGACGATGATGGCGCGGGAGAGCAGAGAGCAGAGAGCAGAGAGCGGAGAGCGGCAGCGGGAGGCCGAGCCATGGAGATCGTCGCGTACGGCGTGCAGGCCGACGAGCGGCCGGTGATGGAGCCCGCCTTCGAGGCGGCGTTCCGCGGCGAGCACACCCTGCGCTGCCTCGACCTGTTCCTCAACCGCGACACCGTCCCCACCGCCGCCGGCTACGAGGTCGTCCTCACCGGCGTCAACGACGAGCTGGACGGCCCCGTCCTGCACCGCCTCGCCGCCGGCGGCACCCGGTTCCTCGCCCAGCGCTCCACCGGCTACAACAACATCGACCTCGACGCCGCCCGGGACGCCGCCCTGTCCGTGGCCCGCGTCTCGCACTACTCCCCGTACTCCGTCGCCGAGTTCGCCTGGGGCCTGGCCCTCGCCGTCAACCGCCGCCTCGTCCGCGCCGCCACCCGCTCCCGCGAATTCGACTTCCGCCTCGACGGCCTGATGGGCCGCGACTTCCACGGCCGTACGGCCGGCATCCTCGGCACCGGAAAGATCGGCGAGGTCTTCGCCCGCATCGCCCACGGCTTCGGCATGCGGCTGCTCGGCAGCGACGTCGCGGAGAACCCCGAGTGCCTGGCGCTGGGCATGGAGTACGTCGGTACGGACCGGCTGTTCGCCGAGTCCGACCTGATCAGCCTGCACGCGCCGCTGCTGCCCGAGACGCACCACACGGT
Source organism: Streptomyces phytophilus (assembly GCF_013870535.1). Lineage (GTDB taxonomy): Bacteria > Actinomycetota > Actinomycetes > Streptomycetales > Streptomycetaceae > Streptomyces > Streptomyces phytophilus. Next base: position 9,665 of record NZ_JACBXC010000038.1, read on the forward strand.
GGACGCGGCGGCACTGGCGGCCATGAAGGACGACGCGATCCTCGTCAACTCCAGCCGCGGCGGCCTCGTCGACACCGACGCCCTGGTGGAGACGCTGCGGGCCGGGCGTCTCGGCGGCGTGGGCCTGGACATGTACGAGGAGGAGGCCGGGCTGTTCCACCACGACCGGTCGATGGAGGTGATGATGGACGACCGGCTGGCCCGCCTGATGACCTTCGGCAACGTCCTGGTCACCTCGCACCAGGCGTACTTCACCGCCGACGCGGTCGGCCAGATCACCGACGCGACGCTCGACAACGTACGGGACTGGCTGGCGGGCCGGACGGGCGGGAACTTCCTGCTCCCGCCGCCCGGTTCCGCCTGATCAGACCTTCCGGCGCACCCCTGCTCAGACCTTCTCGTACACCGAGACGTGCGACCGGCTCGACGCGTCGAAGGGCCGCCGGTCCCACCCGGAGTGGCGCTCCCGCAGCCGCATCCCCGCGAGCCGCGCCATCAGGTCCAGCTCGCTCGGCCAGCAGTAGCGCAGCCGCAGCGGGCGCAGCGAGGTCCCGTGCGCGTCGAACGTCACGCGCTGGTACGTGACCGCCTGCGCGACCGGGTCGTGGACCAGGAACTCCATCTTCACCGCGTCCTCGGTCAGGGCGCGGGTGGCGACGCGCTGGTTGCGGTCGAACTCCCTCAGGTCCTGGACGAAGCATTCGATGACGAACAGCCCGCCGGGCTCCAGGACCGCGGCGACGTTGCGGAAGCAGTCGACCTGCCGGTCCTGGTCGGGCAGGTTGAACAGGGTGTTGAAGACCAGATAGGCGAGGGGGAACGGGCCGTCCACGGACACGTCGGCCATGTCGCCGATGCTGACCGGGATGTCGGCGCCGCCGGGCTTCGCGCGCAGCTGCTCGACCATGGCCGTGGAGCCGTCGATGCCCTCGACGGCGACGCCGCGGTCGGCGAGGGGCAGGGCCACGCGGCCGGTGCCGACGGCGAGTTCGAGGGCGCGGGCGCCGGCCGGGACGAGGCCGGCGAGGAAGTCGACGGTGGGGGTGGGTTCGTAGGGGTCGGCGTGGTCGTACTCGTGGGCGTAACGGTCGAAGAACGCGGGGTCGTTGAATACGGTCACGGGGCGGGAGTCAAGCAGCGGAGGGCGGCTCGGGGCGAGCGAATTAACGCGTCGGGGGCGGGTGCCCCGCCTCCCGGCAGGACACCCGCCCCCGTACGGCGGCTACTTCGTCTCCAGGTCCCGTCGGCGGAAGCCCACGAGGCCCAGCCACACCAGCCCGACCGCGATCGCCGTCAGCGCCAGCAGCGGCGTCCACGACATGTCCTTCGCGGGCAGCTGCGGTACGTGCCCGAAGGGGGACAGGTCGTTGAGCGCGCCCGGGAACTTGAGGATCTCGCCGAGGTAGCCGACGACGAACCCGTACACCGGGACCGCCCACGCCGCCGCCACCGCCCGCGGCGCCCAGCCGAAGAGCGCGACCGCCAGGCCGATCGTGACCCACAGCGCGGGTGCGTACGCCAGGGCCGCGCCGACGAGCTTGAGGAACAGCCCGCCGTCGCCCGTGGAGGCGGCACCCGAGGCGCCGAAGCCGATGCCGGCGAGGAGCATCAGCACCGTGCCGCCGGCGGCGCCGACGATCGTGTGGCTGAGCACCCACCGGTCGCGCGACAGCGCGGTGGCGAGCAGCGGCTCGGCGCGGCCGGCCGACTCCTCCGCGCGCGGGCGCAGGGCGGCCATCACGACGTAGATCGAGCAGACGACCGCGAGGACGATCATCACCACCGAGGCGAAGGACTCCGCCACGTTGGCGCCGCCGACCTCGGCGAGCTGCTCCTCCAGTTCGTCTATGCCCTCGATCATCTCCTCGGCGTCGCCGAGGATCGACCCGTACATCACGCCGAGCAGCAGCGCGCCCGCGCCGAAGCCGAACAGCAGCCCGCGGTGCAGCCGCAGCGCGAAGCCCAGCGGGGTGGTGAGGGAGTCGGAGCCGACGGGGCTGCCGAGGCGGGCGGCCTTCAGGCCCGCGCCGACGTCGCGGCGGGTGCTGAGCACGAAGCCGGCCGCCCCGCAGACCACGGCGGCGGCGAGCACGAGCAGCAGCGGCCACCAGCGGTCGTCGACGTAGACGTAGGTGCGCTGGACCCAGCCGATCGGCGAGAGCCACGACACCCAGTCGTTGCCGACGTCGCCGGCGGCGCGCAGCGCGTACGCCGCGCCGATGACGGCCATCGCCATGCCGGACGCCCCGCGCGCGTACGCGGTGACCTGCACGGTGATCGCGGCGACCGCGGCGAAGAAGATGCCGATCGCCGTGTGCGCCATGCCGTAGAGCAGGGAGCCCTGGCCGTCGACGCCGTCGATGCCCATGCCGGACATGCCGACGGCGAGCAGCAGCCCGAGCGCCAGGTTCGCCACGACGGCGACGCCGAGCGCGGCGGCGAGGTAGGCGTGCCGGCCGACGACGCCGGAGCGGATCAGCTCGGCGCGGTTGGTCTCCTCCTCGGTCCTGGTGTGCCGGGAGATGATGAGCACGCTCATGATGCCGACGAGCACGGCCCCGAAGCCGAGCATCTGGTGGCCGGTCATCGAGCCGATGTTGTAGTCGTCGAGGTAGTGCTGCGGGCCGGTCATGGCCAGGCCGGCGGGGCTGTCCATGGTCTCGGCGACGTCGGCGCGCTTCTTGGCCGTGTCGTACGAGGTGTCGAAGCTGCTGACGCTGGAGACGGTCCCCAGGAACAGCGCGAGCACCCACACGGGCAGCCGTACGCGGTCCCGGCGCAGCGCGAACCGGAAGAGGGTCCCGGTGCCGGCCAGCGCACTGGCGCTCTCGGAGGCGCGCGGGGACGCCGCCGGGCGGGCCTTCGCGGCGCCCGCGGCGCCGGTGTCGTCGGTGTCGTTCGTGGCGGAGGGGGTGGCAGACATCAGGCTGCTCCCGCCTCCGAGTGGTGGCCGTTGTGCTCCAGCTCGTCGCCGTAGTGGCGGAGCATCAGCTCCTCCAGGGTGGGGGGATGACTCACCAGGCTGCGGATGCCGAACTCGCCGAGCCGCCGCACGGCGGCGTCCAGGTGCTCGCCGTCGACGGCGAAGTGGACCCGGCTGTCGTCGGTACGGAGCTGGTGGATGCCCGGCAGCTCCTCGATGCCGGTGGCGGGCCGCTCGGTCTCGGCCTCGATGGTCGTACGGGTCAGGTGGCGCATCTCGCTGAGCGTGCCGGACTGCACGATCTTCCCCAGCCGGATGATGCTCACCCGGTCCGCGAGCTTCTCCACCTGCGCGAGGATGTGGCTGGACAGCAGGACGGTCTTGCCCTCGGCCTTCGCCTGGATGATGACGTCCTGGAAGACGACCTCCATGAGCGGGTCGAGACCCGCGGTGGGTTCGTCGAGCAGGAGCAGCTCGGCGTCGGAGGCGAGGGCGGCGACGATGGCCACCTTCTGCCGGTTCCCCTTGGAGTAGCTCCGGCCCTTCTTGGTCGGGTCGAGGTCGAAGCGTTCGATGAGGTCGTCGCGACGCTGCTTGTCGATGCCGCCGCGGAGCCGCGCGAGCAGGTCGATGGCCTCACCGCCGGTCAGGTTGGGCCACAGCTCGACGTCCCCCGGCACGTAGGCCAGTCGGCGGTGAAGCGTGACGGCGTCGGCCCACGGGTCGCCGCCGAGCACCTGGGCGGTGCCCGTATCGGCGCGCAGCAGGCCGAGCAGCACGCGGATGGTGGTGGACTTGCCGGCGCCGTTGGGGCCGAGGAAGCCGTGCACCTCGCCCGTCTCCACGTCGAGGTCGAGGCCGTCGAGCGCACGGGTCCGGCCGAACGTCTTGGTCAGGCCGGAGACGGTGATTGCCTTGGTCATACCATGTAAGCTACACGAACGTTCACAAATTTGTGAAGTTAAGGAAGCGTTAGAGTCGACCCTGACGGGACCGGACGGGGAGAACGTAGAAAAGTGGCAGATCAGCAGCGTGACGAGCGTGGTGAGCGCGAAGAACGCGGCGACGGCGCGGACCGCTCGGACCGTGCGGAACGCTCGGACCGCGACAGAGAGGCCGTGTCGAGATACGTCGAACGCGTGGCCGCCGAACTCACCGAGATGGGCATGCAGCGCATGGCGTCCCGGGTCTTCGCGTGCATCCTGGCGGACGACGCGGGCGCCCTCACCGCCGCGGAGGTCGGCGAGCGCCTGCACGTGAGCCCCGCGGCGGTCTCGGGCGCGGTGCGCTACCTCGCGGCGGTCGGCCTCATCACCCGCGAACGCGAGCCGGGCTCGCGGCGCGAGCGGTACCGCATGGAGAGCGACCGCTGGTACCAGATCTTCGCCCAGCGGGAAGGGATGATCAGGCGCTTCGAACAGACCCTGGACACGGGCGTCGGCATCCTGGGCGCGGACAGCGCGGCGGGCCGGCGGATCGCGGAGACGACGGAGTTCTTCTCGTTCCTGCGGGAGGAGAACGGCCGCCTGGAGCAGCGCTGGTGGGACTACGTCAAACGACGCGACGAGGCCAGGACACCGGGGGAGTGACGGAGCCCGTCAGTCATCCGCGGCACACCGGTCGGCAGACACCCCGGTAGCGGCACCGGCGTCCTCCCGCACGGCCAGCCACTCCCCGAAGGCGGCCCCACCCCCGAACAGCGTCGCGGCCAGCACCAGCCCGGTAACGACCTCGACCCGCCGCCCGCGCGAGCCCCGGTAACGGACCGGCACCCCGGCCGGCGGATCGAACTCACTCATACAAAAACCCTGCCGCCCCTCCCGCCCCCCCGCCTCCCGAACAAAGCAACCGGGTCCCCCAGGGCCCTACCCGCCCGTAATCGCGAGGAGGCGAGGCAGGCGCGGTCTGCTCGAAACCTCGCTCAACTCACCGGCAGCCGGGTCAGCGGACGACGGACTGGACTTCCTTGACCGTGACGTCCTGCGGCGTGCCGAAGGTGCCCGACGGCAGGTCGGTGGGGACGGGGTGGTTGGTCCCGGTCCAGCTGACCTCCCAGGTGACGGTGGCCTGGAAGGGGTACGGTCCGGTGGCCTCGGAGGAGCGCAGATACGTCACCCCGCACGGCGGCGTGCCCTCGGCCCCGGCGGGACGCTTCTGGCCGATGCCGCCGTCGCCGAGGGGGCATTGGCCCGAGTCGGGGTGGGTGACTGCGTCGTCGGTTCCGGGGTCGATGCGTACGCCGACGGGCCGGGCGGTGGTGGTGGCGGAGATGCCGAGGGCGTCGACGGAGGCGGTCGCCGACACCGGGTGGAAGGTCGCGTCGTCCAGCGAGACCCAGGTGGGCAGGTTCACGACCAGCCTGTCGTCGGCGGGCTGGAGGGTCGCGGTGCCCTCGGGGATGCGGATCTCCTCGTAGGCGAGCTGGGCCAGGATCTCCGGTGTGATGACGTTCTCGATATCCGCCGGTGGCTCGTCGCCGTTGTCGACCCAGAACGGCATTTCGGTGCATTCCATGGACGCCGAGTCGTTCAGGCGGGCGGGATTCTTGTACGCGCCCCACCAGTAGCCCTTGTCGTTCTTCTCGACGTTGAAGGCCCCGTGGTCTCCGTCGATGTACTTGTCCTTCATGGATTCGGCATTGTCCGCGTCGTGCTGCGGGCTCAGATCGACCATGCCGTCGAGCCGGGTCTGCGCGGCCTCCTCCGCGGTCCACTTCGGCGCGTACCAGCAAGCCGGAGGCGACCAATTCCCGACCGGGGTCAACCGGCCGGAGCCGCCGCCCTCGGCACTACCGCTGGTGGTGACCTCCACCTCGACGCTGGCCGAGGCCGTGTCACCGGCAAGGTCACCTTGCTCCTTGGAGTCGCCATGCGCCCCCTTGTCGCCCCAACCCTCGGCATAGGCGATGCCAGGCAGCAATGCAATCCCTAACGCAGCTACCGCCGCTAAACCTCGCGTGCACCGGATTACGGCTGGCATTCTTGTGCCCCCCTCTTGGCCTCTACCTCGACCGTCTGCCATACGTTCTTCTTGTTCTTGACGAGTCGCTTGTTGGTGAGGGCATATGAATCGCTCGATGCGGAGGATCTGTCGACGTCTCCGGACTTCCCGTCCTTGATGAACGCCTTGCTCTGGTCAATGCAATAAATGACCACCGCGGAACCGTCGTCAAGAAAGCTGACCTTTTGGTCGAAGTAGCGCGCAGTTCCCACCCACGTGTCACCGTCGCCGGTCCACCGCTTGATGTAGTCGAACGCGTCCTGGAGCGCAGTGCCACTGTTGTAGAAGGGCAGTGCCTCTGTCTGCGCCGAACCCTGAAGGATGGCCTCGTCAACGGAGTTGACGGACTCGGCAGTGTCTGCGAGGACAGCGTCCTCCTTCGGGTCGCCCGTCTCCCAGCCCTCGAAGACGTTCTTCGCGTCCGCCGGCAGCTTGATCTCCGGTCGGCCCGGTGCCGCCGTGTCCGTCGGTGACTCCGAGGGTGTGGACGACGGCTTCGATGCCTCGATCTTGTCGTCGCTGCCACCGTCGTCGTCGCTGCCGCCGCAGGCGGTGAGCAGCAGCAGTGTCGCGAATCCCAGTGCGGCGGCCGATCCTGTGCGTACGCGTGCGCGTCTCCCGTTGCGGGCGACGGGCTCGGTACCGGCGATGGCCGCGGGGGCGGTGGGGTGGGGGCGGCGGGTCACGATCAACTCCGAGTGATGAAGGAATACTCCGTGTGACGACGCTATCGAAGATCCTCACCACTCCACCACCCCCGATTTCCCTGCCGCTATTGGCTCTTGAGGCCACCGGGGCGACGGGAGGGCTTCGGCGGTTACCGGGTCGGGGCCGTGATGAGGCGCCAGGCGTTGGGGTGGGCGGTCCAGGTGCGTTGGCGGACCGGGGGGCTGAGGAGGGCGTCGGCGCGGTAGCGGAAGTCGCTGCCCCAGACGCGTACGCTGCGGGCCTCCGCGTGCAGGGGGTCGCCGGGGCCGCGGGGGCGGATCACCACCTGGGCCAGGCCGCTCGTCGGGTCCGTGACCACTCTGACCTGCGCCGCCGGGCCGTCCAGATCCGCCAGCAACACGCCGTCGGCCTCTACGCGGAGGCGGAAGCCCGGTTCCGGTGCGGTTTCCTCGGCCGGATCGGCCTCGTACTCGTCGGCGTCCGTGTCCACCGGCCGCCAGCCCTCCGCGCCGCCCGACTCCCAGCCGCCCGTCGCGTCCTC
>NZ_JACBXC010000380.1 GCF_013870535.1 Streptomyces phytophilus
CGTGCTGCTGCGCCCCGATCCCGTCGGCGGCGACCCGCGGGGCGCGCCCTCCCTCCCGGGGCAGCCGCACAGCCCGTCGTCGAGTCAGGACGGCGGGCCGAGTCCGAAGAGCACAAAGAGCCGGGACGGTGGGCCGGGCCCGGGGAACACGGCCGGCGGGGACAGCCAGGGGAGACAAGGACCTACCCGGGTGGTGAAGTTCACGCCCTGGGATGAGATCGCCGGCCGCCCCGCCGATTCCGTCGAGGTGACCGACACCGCCGCCGGCAGCTGCTGGACGCGATCTCCGCTCCTGAACCGCCTCGACGCGTGGCGCTGCGCGACCGACGACAACGCCCTGTCAGACCCCTGCTTCGGCAACCCCAGCGACCCCTCAGCCACCTACGTGCTCTGCGTCGCAGACCGAAGGACCCCCGAGCGGCTGATCCGCATGGACCTGACCGAGCCGCTGCCGGGAGCCTCGGACGACTTTCTCGACGAGCTGGGCGGCAACAACGAGTACACCGGTGCCCTGACCATCGAACTCGCCGACGGCCAGCTCTGCGCCGCGGTCAGCGGTGCGGGGTCCTCGGTGGCGGGCAAGCCGCTGACCTTCGAGTGCGAGAAGGGCGACCTCTTCGGCCGCCCGGACACCGGCCCTTCGGTCTGGACGGTCCCGTACCGTGCCGACGGTGCGGCCGAGCTGGTCCCCGCAGACGTCGTCACCGTCCGCCAATGAGCGCGGTGGTCAGACCGTGAGGGCGGCTTCAGCACGTCCTCGCACCACTGCCGCAAGGAGGCCGGGTACGGAAGTCGGGGGATCGGTAGAGAACAACCATTCGGTCGATCTCAAATGATCTGGCACCACAGCAGGTCAGAGGCTCGCCACCGGACAGGCTCACTGCGACAGGACAGCATCGCCCTGACGGGGGCAGTGCTCGAATTCCGGGGGCGACTTTACGCGGAAGTATTCGTTACTCGGCCAGGTCATTAGTTGATGTTCGGGTTGGGGCACGGAGCAGAAGGTCGGACTGTCCCGGTGCGCTGAGAGGCAGAGACGCTCATCCCCGGCGTTCGCGCAGCTATACGATGCGGGAAGCGCTGTGGAGCGCACCAGCGGAGGGGATGACGGCCATCGAACTGTCCGAGATGATCCGTGAGTTGCGGCAGCAGCTCACGGACGCTGCGACGGAGGGGGCTGGGCAGGGTGTCCAGTTCGAGTTCGGGTCGGTAGAGATCGAGCCCGCCGTCACCGTGGATCGCGAGGCCGGGGGCAAGAGCCGGGTCCGCTTCCTTGTCCTCGACGCGGACGCCGAGGGGGCAGGACCCAGCGGATCACCCTCACGCTGCATCCCAAGTCCTCTGGTTTGGACGGTGTCCTGCACTCTGCCCTCGTTGCGGATGATGACGTCGTCGGCGAACGCTGAGCCGGGGGTGTAGCTACACGTGAAGGGCACCTGAGCACACCCCATCCTGGGCATCACCAACAACCGGAACGCCTACGGAACTTGATCAAGCCCTGATCGGAGAGGCCGTGCGCGCGGGACGCATTCCGGAAGCCCGAGGACTGCGGGTGCTGCAGTTCGACGACGACACCGGTCCGAAACGGGAAGTGCTGGCAGGAGTCTTCGCTCGCGCTGGGGATCGTGACTCACCCGACGCCGCGCATCCGCTCAACCTCGTAGGGGGCCGGCTCTGCGAGCAGACGGAGGCATATCAACTTCCGGACCTGCTTGAGAGGGCACCGTCCCGCCCTGCACAGGACCTGGTGGGATACAGCGCCACGGGTGAGCCGCTGTACCACAATCCCCTCGGTGGGGCGCTGGTGGAGATGCGACCAACGGAGCCGGAGGATCCCGCGTACCTCACTGCCCGAGCACGGGCGCTGTTGGCCGCTCCGGACGGTTAGGGAGGGGTCCCGATGACGGTACTTAGGCTGGATCCTGATACCGGAGGGGAGTGAGCCAGTTGCGGGAGATCGGTGAGGACGTATCGATCTATCTGGGGCATCTCATCGATGAGTATGATGAAGTTCGATTCTCGGGGAGAACCATCCACCGCAGATACGAAACCGTTCCGTTCCAGGTTCACCGGCCCCCTCACGGGAGCGAACATCGCGACGCGCACTGCGGCAAGTGCAGAAGGCAGCTCACCGTTCGAGTCCACAGCGTGGAACGCACAATTAAGGTCCGTAGGTTGCGGTTAACCCTCGGTGTTCTGGGACTCCTGTTGACTTCTGGTTGCCTCTGCGTGGTCTTGCTATGGCCGAGACCCATCATCTCGTCCGATTCCCCTGTCCCGGCTTTCGCCGTCGCGGCCTTGACCGGTGTCAGTGCTCTTTTGGGAGGGCGCGGGCTCATCACTGGGTTTCAGGAGTACGGCATCCAACTGAAGTCGCCGGATGACGATCTGCATGAGTGGCTAGGTGACTAACCTCGCGCATTCAGGCAGAGAGTTGTGTTCATCCTGAACGTGCGGGTCAGGGGGGTGGCGTGGGCGGGTGATGCCGTGCTCGTAGCCGTTGATGACCGCCGGGTCGCCGTCTTCGTCGTCCAGGCCGACGAAGCCGAGGTCGGCGATCGCCGCGAAACCTGCCTCGCGAAGCCGGGTGACCAGGTCGTCGTGGCGGCATGCGGTGCTCTCCGAACCGCGTGCAGGGCGGGCGGTGGAGATCCACAACAGCCGCCCCCTGATGTCAGGGCGATGATCAGCAGCCCGTGCGGTTTGTGCTTGGCTGACCAGCGGCGTTTCATGGGCAGGCCTGTTTGGCGCTGGGTGGGTATCAGCGACCGTCGAGCAGCACGACGCTGCCACCCTCCCGGGTGATTTTCGCCAGGACGCGCTCCAGGCGCGGGGCCCGCGCGGCGAGCAGGTCGATCATCTCCTTCAGCCACCGGTGGACCGTGGTGCGTGAGACGTTGATGACCAGCACCACCGGGTCCTCTTCCGGGCGCGTGCCGTAGAGCGCCTGTGCCACCGGGGCGAGTTGGTGCGGCAGCGAGCAGTGGATGTAGCCCTCCTCGGCCAGGGTGCGGCCGCGGGTCGACTGCTCGTACACGCCGGTCCGCCGTGCGGCTTCCCAGTGCGCCCGCTCGGTGATGTGCCACAGCTCCGTCGTCATCCCCCCATCGTAGGAACGGCGGCGCAGTCGAGGATCGACAGGTCGCCGGACATGATCGCCGCCGCACACGAGTCGGCCGCCGGCCACCCGGCCCCGGTCGTACGGATCACGAAGACGCTCCGTAACGCCCACGGACCACAGGGCATGCCGGTCGCCGACCCGCAGATGAGCTACGGACAGGTGCGGGCCGCCGCCCGGCGTCTGCTGCCCGGCGTTCGATTCCGCCGGCACGTACTGTCCCGGTACGCACTGACCTGGGACAAACCCGGACGCTGCGCCGTCATCGGTTCGCCGGCGCGGCCGGTGCGAGTTCGGCACGGCCGAACAACAGGGCGTAGCCGGTGGGGAGTTGGCGGAGGATGCGGGTTATCAGCACGGGGCGGGCGTAGGCGGCCACGGCGGAGAAGACGGAGCCGGCGTCCCAGCGGGTGGTCGCGAGGGAAGCGCCGGTGCCGGCGGCGAGGTCCTCGACGAAGTCCCAGCCGGTCAGCGGCTGGATGTCGGGGATCTGCGCGGTCAGCACGCGCGCGGCTTCCACGGGCAGGCAGCCGGCCAGGTCGACACGTTCCTCGCCGGTCAGTTGGCGCCCCAGTCCGGCCAGAACGAGGCGGACGGCTTCGTCGGCCCTCTCACGGGTGGGGTAGGCGCCCTCGTAGCGGACCTTCTCCAGCATCTGCTCGTACGCCGTCCCGTACGGTCGCCGGGGCGGTGCGTGCCGGTCGGAGATCACTTGGGTGATTCGCCTTTCTGTTCGTGGCCGGTGTTCTGGCACCGGGCGTGCGGAAGGGGCACGTGGCTCAGGACGGCCGCAGGGTGGGTCCTGGGCGGCTTGAGCAGGAGCAGGATCGCGCCCATGAGGTCCGGGCCGGCGGCAGGGAGCCCCCCCCGTCCGGCCGCGGACTGCTCAGGGAGGTGCGGAGAGCGGGGAGTTCCGCCCTCCGCACCTCTCCGGACGGTGATCAGCCGGGGATCTCCTTGCGGCCGGAGCCGACGGTGATCTTGCGGGGCTTGGCGCGCTCGGTGATCGGGATGCGCAGGGTCAGCACGCCCGCGTCGTAGTCGGCCCGGATGTGCTCGGTGTCGAGGGTGTCGGCGAGCATGACCTGGCGGGAGAAGACGCCCAGCGGCCGCTCGGACAGCTCCATCTGCACGTCGCCGGACTTCGCCGCCGGGCGCCGCTCAGCCCTGACGGTGAGCATGTTCCGCTCGACGTCGATGTCGATCGCGTCCGCGGTGACGCCCGGGATGTCGAAGGCCACGAGGTACTCGTCGCCGTCGCGGTAGGCGTCCATCGGCATCGGTGACGGGCGGGACCAGGTGCCCGGGCCCATGAGCTGCTGCGCCAGGCGGTCCAGCTCGCGGAAGGGGTCAGTGCGCATCAACATCGTGAAAACACCTCCAGCAGGTTCAGGCAGTTGCTGCCAATGCGCCTCACTGACACCGTTGTACCATGTCATCCAATGGATGACAAACATGATGTCGTCCACCTGATGACGAGGAGGGGAGTGTCCGTGACCGCAGCCGACGAGCCGTCCCTGACCAGCACGAACGCGCAGAGCCCGGCGTCGTTCCTCGCCGCCGCGGCAGCTCTGCACGCCATCGACGACGCCGTGCGGGGCGCCCAGCGAGAGTCCCCGGACGTCCCTGACGCGCCCGGTCCCGGGCCGGAGCAGGCGCTCGCCTCCCTGGTGCTGCTGCGGCAGGTGCGCGAGCAGCTCGCCGGATGGGAGACCGGCCTGATCGAAACCGCCCGCGACGCCGGGGCGAGCTGGGCCGACCTGGCCCACCCGCTCGGTGTCGCCAGCCGCCAGGCCGCCGAGCGGCGCTACCTGCGCGGCCGCCCCGGGCCCGCCGGTACCACCGGTGA
>NZ_JACBXC010000381.1 GCF_013870535.1 Streptomyces phytophilus
CGGAACGCAGCGCGAAGCCGGGCCGGGTGTCCCCTATCGAGTGACGGCATCGGGCGTCCGACCGGGCATTCCGAGCGGTTGGTCAGCGGGATCGCCCGCCCCGGACACGAGCGAGGGCCCGAAGCCGCGGCTTCGGGCCCTTCGTACACGCTGCTCGGCAGCACGCAACCGCGCCGTACGGGCCTAGCGCTCCACCACCCGGTCGGGCTGCGTCGTCGTGTGCCGCAGGTGTGCGACCAACTCGTCCCCCTGCACCGGCGCCGACGCCTCCGCCGGCAGATACAGGATCGACACCTGCATGTGCGGCGGCTCCGCGAACCAGCGCTGCTTGCCCTCCCACACGAACGGCGACAGGTTGCGGTTCACCGTCGCCAGCCCCGCCCGGGCCACGCCCTTCGCCCGCGGCGCCAGCCCGTGCATCGCCTTCGGCGCCTCCAGCCCGACCCCCTGCGACGTGCCGCCGGCGACCACCACCAGGTGGCCGTCGCCCGACACCTTCTGCTGCCGGTAGCCGAAGCGGTCGCCCTTCACCACGCGCGTGACGTCCAGCACCGTGCCCCGGTACTGCGTCGCGTCGTGGTCGCCCAGCCACAGCCGGGTGCCGATACGCGCCCGGAAGCGCGTCTGCGGGAACTGCCGCTGCAACTGCTCGAACTCGTCCGCCCGCAGATGGCTGACGTACATCGTGTGCAGCGGCAGCCGCGCCGCACGCAGCCGGTCCATCCACGCGATGACCTCGTCCACCGCGCCGGTGCCGTCCGTGCGGTCCAGCGGGAGGTGGATCGCGAAGCCCTCCAGCGTCACGTCCGACAGCAGCGAGGCCAGCTTCGGCAGCTCCTCCTCGGTCACCCCGTGCCGCCGCATCGAGCTCATCACCTCGATGACGACCCGGGCCCCGACGAGCCGCCCCACCGCGTCCACCGACGCGACGGTGCGGATCACCCGCGTCGGCAGCGGTACGGGCTCCTCGGTGAGCTGGTACGGGGTGAGGACCAGCAGGTCGCCGCTGACGAAGTCGCGCGCCCGCGCCGCCTCGTACACCGTGCCCACCGCGAGCGGGCCCGTCCCCAGCCGGGCGGCCTCGGCGGCCAGGCGCTCGTGGCCGAAGCCGTAGCCGTTGCCCTTGCAGACGGGGACGAGTCCGGGGAACTGCTCCAGGATGTGCTGCTGGTGTGCGCGCCACCGCGCGGAATCGACGTAGAGCGTGAGCGGCATGGCGGTCGGTGTACCTTCCTTCGCGGTGTCGGGGACCCTCTCCTTCACGCGCAAGTCCGCTGCTTCGCGTGAAGTCGCCGTGGTCAGCGGCGGGACATGTAGATGTCGAGAGCCTTGTGGAGCAGCTTATTCAGTGGGTAGTCCCACTCGCCCAGGTATTCGGCCGCCTGCCCGCCCGTGCCCACCTTGAACTGGATCAGCCCGAAGAGGTGGTCGCTGTCGACGAGCGCGTCGCCGATGCCGCGCAGGTCGTACACGTGCGCGCCGGCGGCGTGCGCGTCCTTCATCATCTGCCACTGGATGGCGTTCGACGGGCGCACCTCGCGCCCGTGGTTGGCGGAGGCTCCGTAGGAGTACCACACGTGCCCGCCCACCGTCAGCATCGTCGTTGCCGCCAGGCACTCGCCCTGGTGGAGCGCGAAGTACAGCCGCATGCGGCCCGGCTCCTCGGCGTTGAGCACCTTCCACATGCGCTCGAAGTACCCCTGCGGGCGGGGTCGGAACTTGTCGCGCTCGGCCGTGATCTCGTACAGCCGCTGCCACTCGCCGAAGTGCTCAAGACCGCCCTGCACCACCTCGACGCCGGCCTTCTCGGCCTTCTTCACGTTGCGCCGCCAGAGCTGGTTGAAGCCCTTGAAGACCTCGTCCAGGGACCGCCCCGCCAGCGGCACCTGGAAGACGTACCGCGGCTGTACGTCGCCGAAGCCGGCACCGCCGTCCTCGCCCTGCTGCCAGCCCAGCCGCCGCAGCCGCTCGGCGACCTCGAACGCCTGCGGCTCGACGACGTCGGCGTTCACGTCGCGCAGCCGCTTGACGTCCGGGTCGGCGATGCCCGCCTTGATCGTCGGCGCCTCCCAGCGGCGGATGATCACCGGCGGCCCCATCTTCACGGAGAACGCGCCCTGGCTCTTCAGATGCGCCAGCATCGGCGTCAGCCACGCGTCGAGGTTCGGCGCGTACCAGTCGATGACCGGCCCCTCCGGGAGGTACGCCAGATACCGCTTCACCTTCGGCAGCTGCCGGTACAGCACCAGCGCCGCGCCCACCTGCCGCCCGTCGGCCTCGAACCAGCCCAGGTTCTCCGCGCGCCACTCCGACTTCACGTCCGCCCACGCCGGGATCTGGCAGTGGCTCGCGGCGGGCAGACTGCGGATGTACGCCAGATGCTGCTCGCGGCTGATGGGCTGCAGGGTCAGGCTCATGGCGGCGCTCCTCGTGCTGCGGCGGGTTGCCGACTGCGGCAGGCTTCTCGCGGGTGAAGCCTACTGCGGGCGCACCTCACCCCAGGAGGGAAGGCGCCAAGCCGCGGGGCTGCGCGGCCACGGGAGCGCCGGTGGTGTATCGCGGCGGTGTCGAAGCGATCCGGAGCGATCCGGGGGGTCCGGAGCGATCCGGGGGATCAGAGGTAGAAGCCGCCGCGCGCCATCGCCAGGAAGAAGCCGAGGGCGGACGCCCCCAGCCCCAGGAGGATCAGGAACCGCTCCCGGGTGGTCACGGAGATCATCTGCGCCCAGGCGCCGGTGACGATCCCGATCAGCCCCGCCCAGGTCGCCGGCACGTGCAGGCCGCGCCACTGGGAGAGGACCAGCGCGACCGCGCCGACGGCGAGCGTGATGGCGAGAAGCGTGTCCTGCGCGACGTGGTGTTCGCCGTCGCTCGCGAAGAGGCCGATGTTGCGCTGCGGGGGCTGTACTGCCTGAGGCATAGGCACCTCCGTGCCGTATGGCGGCGCGGGCTCGGTCGTGCGTGACGCCGCTCACACCCGTTGTGTACAGATTGCCGGGAATCGTGGCCGGATTTCAACCGGAAGGGTCGCTGCGGGTAGTGTGTACGGTCTGTAGCGGAGTCTGCCCAGGCCATCCCCGCCGCACCGGCGCCCATCCGGCGCCGCCGACGCGGGTTGTCAGTGCCGGGCGCTACCGTTGCGACGCAATGAAGAACCTCCTGCCACGGAGAGACCGTGGCCGCCGAGTCCAGAGGAGGTGGGTTCCACAATGCGTCACTACGAGGTGATGGTCATCCTCGACCCCGATCTTGAGGAGCGTGCTGTCTCCCCCTTGATCGAGACCTTCCTGTCCGTGATCCGTGAGGCCAAGGGCAAGGTGGAGAAGGTCGACACCTGGGGCCGTCGTCGTCTCGCTTACGAGATCAAGAAGAAGCCCGAGGGCATCTACTCGGTCATCGACATCCAGGCCGAGGCCGATGTCGTCAAGGAACTCGACCGGCAGATGAACCTCAACGAGTCGGTGCTGCGGACCAAGGTCCTGCGCCCCGCAATCCACTGACGGCAACCGACGAGCAGACCGCGTACGGCCCGTCCGGACCCGGACGGACCGCGTACGAGTAACCGAACCGACCGACGGAACCGTCGGCACGGACAAGAGCCAGACCGCACCACCCGGCAGCAACCGCGAGAGGTCAAGCACATGGCAGGCGAGACCGTCATCACCGTCGTCGGAAACCTGACCGATGACCCCGAGCTGCGCTTCACGCCGTCCGGCGCGGCCGTCGCGAACTTCACGATCGCGTCGACGCCCCGGACGTTCGACCGGCAGACGAACGAGTGGAAGGACGGCGACCCGCTGTTCCTCCGCGCGTCGATCTGGCGCCAGGCGGCGGAGAACGTCGCCGAGTCGCTGACGCGCGGCACGCGCGTGGTTGCCCAGGGCCGGCTCCGCCAGCGTTCGTACGAGACCCAGCAGGGCGAGAAGCGGACCGTGGTGGAGCTGGAGGTCGACGAGATCGGCCCCGCGCTCAGGTACGCCACCGCCAAGGTCACCAAGACCACCGGCAGGGGCGGCCAGGGCGGTCAGGGCGGCGGCTGGGGCGGGAACCCCGGCGGCGGCCAGGGCGGCCAGGGCGGCGGTTACTCGGACGAGCCCCCGTTCTGATCCCGGGACTCCCGGGGCGTGACGAGCGTGCTCGCACACCACACTTCTTGATCACACTGGAGTAAGAGACATCATGGCGAAGCCGCCTCCGCGCAAGCCGAAGAAGAAGGTTTGCGTCTTCTGCAAGGAGAAGATCTCCTACGTCGACTACAAGGACACGAACCTGCTGCGGAAGTTCATTTCCGACCGCGGCAAGATCCGTGCCCGCCGGGTCACCGGCAACTGCACTCAGCACCAGCGCGATGTCGCCACGGCCGTGAAGAACAGCCGGGAGATGGCGCTGCTGCCCTACACCTCGACCGCACGCTGACTGGGAGGGTGAGCCAAGCATGAAGATCATCCTCAAGGGCGAGGTCTCCGGCCTCGGTGCCGCCGGCGATGTCGTCGAGGTCAAGGACGGGTACGCCCGCAACTACCTGATCCCCAACGGTCTGGCGATCCGCTGGACCCGCGGCGGGGAGAAGGACGTGGCGCAGATCCGCCGCGGCCGCAAGCTGCGCGAGATCGCCTCGGTCGAGCAGGCCAACGCGGTCAAGTCGGAGCTGGAGGGCGTGCAGGTACGCCTGTCCACGCGCGCCGGCGCCAGCGGCCGCCTCTTCGGCGCCGTCACCCCGGCCGACATCGCCACGGCGATCAAGCAGGCCGGCGGCCCGGACGTCGACAAGCGGCGCATCGAGCTGTCCGCGCCGATCAAGAGCCTCGGCGCCCACCAGGTGTCCGTACGGCTGCACCCCGAGGTCGACGCGAAGGTCGGCGTCGAGGTCGTGGCCGGCTGACGCCGTTCGGCGACGGGTAACACGAAGGACGGGCCGCGCCCCTGCGGGGGTGCGGCCCGTTCGCGTACGGACGCCGGGT
>NZ_JACBXC010000382.1 GCF_013870535.1 Streptomyces phytophilus
GGTCACCCGGCACGGCACCCGGCACCTCCACCTCGTCTCCCGCCGGGGCGACCGGGCTCCCCACGCCGCCCGCCTGCGCGACGAGTTGACCGGACTGGGCGCCACCGTCACCGTCTCCGCCCGCGACCTCACCGACCCGCAGGCCGCCCGCGCGCTCGTCGACGGCATCGAACCCCGCCACCCGCTGCGCGCCGTGGTCCACACCGCCGGGGTCGCCGACGACACGCTGGTCACCGGCCTCACCCCGGACCGCCTGCACGCCGTCCTCGCCCCCAAGGTCGACGCGGCCCTGCACCTCCACCGGGCCACCGCCCACCTCCCGGACGTGGCCTTCGTCCTCTTCTCCTCCACCACCGCGGCCCTCGGCACCCCTGGCCAGGCCAACTACGCCGCCGCCAACGCCTTCCTCGACGCCCTGGCCCACGCCCGGCCCCGTACGCACGCGATCGCCTGGGGGCTGTGGGCGGAGACCAGCGGCATCACCGCCCACCTGACGGACGCGGACATCACGCGGATGGCCCGCAACGGGCTGCTTCCCCTGGAGACTTGGCAGGCCCTCGACCTCTTCGACGCCGCGATCGGCGACCCGGAGCCGAACCTCGCGGCCGTACGCTTCGAACCCGCCGCCCTCCGCGCCCGCGCCCGCGACGCGACGCTGCCCCCACCCCTGCGCGTCCTCGCGCCCGCCCCCGCCACCGGCCCGCGCCGCGCCGCGCGGACCGCCGACGACGCCGCGGGCGTGCCCCTCGCCGACCGGCTCGCCGCCCTCGCCCCGAAGGACCGGAAGGCGGCACTGCTCGACGTCGTGGCCGGCGAGGTGGCCGCCGTGCTCGGCCACCCGCGCACCACCCCCATCGAGCCGACCCGCGGCTTCAAGGACCTCGGCTTCGACTCGCTGACGGCCGTCCAGCTCCGCAACCGCCTCGCCGACACCGTCGGCCGCCGCCTGCCCGCGACGCTCGTCTTCGACTACCCCGACCCCCGGGCCCTCGCCGACTACCTCGGCACCGAACTCCTCGGCGACCGCGCCGAGTCCGCCCCCACCGCGCCACCGCCCGCCGCGGCCGACGCGAACGAGCCGATCGCCATCGTCGGCATGGCCTGCCGCTACCCGGGCGGCGTCACCTCCCCCGAGGACCTGTGGCAGCTCGTCGCCACCGGCCGGGACGCCGTCAGCGGCTTCCCCACCAACCGCGGCTGGGGACTGCACACCCTTTACCACCCCGACCCCGACCACCCCGGCACCAGCTACGCGCGCCACGGCGGATTCCTGCACGACGCGGGGGACTTCGACGCGGACTTCTTCGGCATCTCGCCGAAGGAGGCCCTCGCCATGGACCCGCAGCAGCGGCTGCTGCTGGAGACGAGCTGGGAGGCGTTCGAGCGGGCGGGCATCGACCCGGCCGCGCTGCGCGGCAGCCGCACCGGCGTCTTCACGGGCCTGATGTACCACGACTACGCCGCCTGGCTCCCGGAGCTGCCCGACGAGGTCGCGGGCTACGTGGGCACGGGCAACACCGGCAGCGTGGCGTCGGGTCGGGTGTCGTACGCGTTCGGGCTGGAAGGTCCTGCGGTGACGGTGGATACGGCGTGTTCTTCGTCGCTGGTGGCGTTGCATTTGGCGGCGCAGTCGCTGCGTACGGGTGAGTGCGAGATGGCGTTGGCGGGTGGCGTGACGGTGATGGCGAGCCCGGGGACGTTTGTGGAGTTCAGTCGGCAGCGGGGGTTGTCGGCGGATGGCCGGTGCAAGTCGTTCGCGGCGGGTGCGGATGGCACGGGGTGGGCCGAGGGTGTCGGCGTGCTGGTGGTCGAGCGGTTGTCGGTGGCGCGGCGCAACGGGCACCGGGTGCTGGCGGTCATGCGCGGCTCTGCGGTGAATCAGGACGGTGCGAGCAACGGTCTGACGGCGCCCAACGGGCCTTCCCAGCAGCGGGTGATCCGTGCGGCGCTCGACAGCGCCGGGCTGGGCCTCGGCGATGTCGATGCCGTGGAGGCCCACGGCACGGGCACGGAGCTGGGCGACCCGATCGAGGCGGAGGCGCTGCTGTCGACGTACGGCCGGGAACGGGACGCGGACCGGCCGCTGTGGCTGGGGTCCATCAAGTCCAACATCGGGCACGCGCAAGCGGCGGCGGGAGTCGCGGGGATCATCAAGATGGTCCAGGCGATGCGGCACGGCCGACTGCCGGCGACGCTGCACGCGGAGGAGCCGACGCCGCACGTCGACTGGGAGTCGGGCGCGGTACGGCTGCTGACGGAGCCCCGCGCGTGGCCGGAGGTGGACAGGCCGCGGCGGGCGGCGGTCTCGTCGTTCGGGATCAGCGGCACGAACGCGCACGTGATCCTCGAACAGGGCGAGCCGGAGCCCGAACCCGCTGGGCTGGCCGCGGCGGGACCCGTGGTGGTGCCGCTGTCCGCGCGCGGAGACGAGGCGCTGCGCGCGTACGCCGGGATGCTGCACGGATATCTGGCGGAGCACCCCGAACTGCGACCGGATGCCGTCGCGGCGGCGCTGCGGGTACGGGCGCGGCTGTCCCGGCACGCGGTGGTCGTCGGAGAGGGGCAGCAGGAACTGCTGGCGGGGCTGGAGGCGCTGGCAGCGGATGCGCCGCACCCGGGTGTGGTGACCGGGCGGGCGGTGCTGCCGGGGAAGACGGTGTTCGTCTATCCGGGGCAGGGGTCGCAGTGGGTGGGGATGGGTGCCCGGCTGCTGGCCGACTCCCCGGTGTTCGCGGAGGCGCTGACCGCATGCGGCGAAGCCCTGGCCCCGCACGTCCACTTCGACCTGCTCGACGTACTCACCAGCGACGACCCCGCCGTTCTCGAACCAGTCGAGGTGGTGCAGCCTGCGCTGTGGGCGGTGATGGTGGCGTTGACCCGCTGGTGGGAGCACCACGGGGTTCGCCCCGATGCGGTCATCGGGCATTCGCAGGGGGAGATCGCTGCCGCGCATGTCGCGGGGGCGTTGAGTCTGGAGGATGCGGCGCGTGTGGTCGCCCAGCGGTCGCAGGCGCTCACGGCTTTGGCGGGTACGGGCGGGATGCTGTCCGTAGCGCTGGATGAGTCCGGTGCGGAGGCGCTGTTCAAGGACTGCGGCGTCTCGGGAGACGTGTCGGTCGCGGCGGTCAACGGACCCGCTGCCGTGGTCGTCGCAGGCCCGGCCGGTGCGTTGGATGCGGTGCAGGAACACTGCGCACGGAACGACATCCGCCACCGTCGTATCCCGGTGACGTACGCCTCCCACACCCCGCTGGTCCAACCGCTGGAAGCGGACTTGGAGGCGCGTCTTGCGGGCATCGAACCCCGGGCCGCCGACATCCCCTTCTACTCCACCGTCACCGCAGGACCGGTCGACACCACCACCCTGACCTCCGACTACTGGTTCACCAACCTGCGTTCGCCCGTCCGTTTCCACCAGACCGTGCAGGCCCTCCTCGCCGACGGCTACGGCCACTTCCTCGAACCCAGCCCCCACCCCGGCCTCCTCACCGCCATCGAAGACACCATCGACACCGCCGACGCCCAAGCCGTCACCCACGCCACCCTCCACCGCGACGACGACACCCCCCACCGCCTCGCCCTCGCACTCGCCCACACCCACACCCACGCCCACGGACCGGCGACCCCCGCCGCCACCCCCGCCCCCGTCCACCTGCCCGACCTGCCCACCTACGCCTTCCAGCACCAGCACCTCTGGCTCGACGCCACCCCCGTCGCGCCCGCCGGGTCCGCGTCGCACCCGCTGGTCGGTCCGCCCGTGGAACTCGCCGGCGGCGACGGCCTGCTCCTCACCGGCCGCCTCTCCCTGCGCACCCACCCCTGGCTCGCCGATCACTCCGTGGCCGGGACGGTCCTCCTCCCGGGGACCGCGCTCCTCGAACTCGCCCTGCACGCCGGCCACCTCGTCGGCTGCGCCCGTCTCGACGAACTCGCCCTTGAGGCACCCCTCGTCGTGCCCGACGACGGCGCCGTCGATCTCCAGGTGACCGTGGGCGACGCGGACGACAGCGGGCGGCGTACCGTCGTCGTCTACGCGCGGCCCCACGGCGATCCGGCGGGCGAGCCCTGGTCGCGGCACGCCACCGCCGCCGTCCAGCCGCACTCCCCGCAGGAACCGCCGCCGCCCGCCGGCTCCGTCTGGCCGCCCGCGGAGGCGACCCCTCTCTCCCTCGCCCCGCTCTACGCGCACCTCGACGCCACCGGGCTGACCTACGGCCCCGCCTTCCGCGGCCTTCGCGCCGCTTGGCGCCACGGCGGCGACATCCTCGCCGAGGTGACCCTCCCCGACCACGCGGACACCGCGGCCCCGTTCGCCGTCCACCCGGCGCTGCTCGACGCCGCCCTGCACGCCATCGGTCTCGGGGACGAACAGGGCGACCGCGGGGACGGCTCACCCCACCTGCCCTTCACCTGGCAGGGCGTCCGCCTCCACGCCTCCACCGCTCCCGGACCGGCCACCCTGCGTGCCCGCCTCACCCCCACCGGCCCCGACGCGGTCGCCCTGGAGGCCACGTACGCGGACGGGTCTCCCGCCGTCTCCGTGGACCGGCTCGTGCTGCGTCCGCTGCCCGTCGCGGAGTTGCGTACCCGCGCGGACTCGCTCTACGAGGTCGAGTGGTCGGCGCCGCCGGGCCGCCCCGGCGCCCGTACCCCCGCCGGAGGCGACGACCACCCGCTGCTCGTCGTGGCAGACGCCGAAGAGGTGGCGGCCGGGAACGCGGCCGACTCCGCCCGCGCCGTCCTGCTGCGCACCCTGAGCGCGCTCCAGACCTGGCTGGCCGACGAGCAGAACGCGGACCGCCGCCTGACCGTCGTCACCCGGAACGCGGTGGCCCTCGGCGACGAGTCGCCGAACCTGTCCCACGCCCCGATCTGGGGTCTCGTACGGTCGGCGCAGGAGGAGCACCCCGACCGCCTCGTGCTGGTCGACACCGACGACCGCGAGGAGTCGCGGCGCGCC
>NZ_JACBXC010000383.1 GCF_013870535.1 Streptomyces phytophilus
CGCCCGGCCCCGGTCCGTATGGACTCAGCCGGACCAGCGGTAGCGGTGCTCGGGCCGCCCCGTGCCGCCGTACTTCAGCGACAACTCGGCGCGGCCGGAGTCGGCGAAGTGCTCCAGGTAACGCCGCGCGGCCACCCGGGAGATGGCCGCCGCCTCCGCGCACTCGCTGGCAGAAAGGCCGCCGGGGTGCTCGCGCAGCACCCGCTCCACCAGCTCGGCGGTCCGCCCGTTGAGCCCCTTGGGCAGCGCCCCGGAGACGGTGGGGCGGGCGCTGAAGAGCCGGTCGACGTGCGCCTGCTGGACGCCGTCCGCGTCGTCGAGGGCGTCGAGCCGGGCGCGGGTGGCGGCGAAGTGGCGCAACTGCTCCTGGAGCGCGGCCTGGCTGAACGGCTTGATGACGTAGTGCAGGGCGCCGCCGTGCAGCGCGCCGCGGATGGTTTCGGCGTCCCGGGACGCGGTGATCATGAGTACGTCGGTGTCCGCGTGCTCCCCCGCGCGCAGCCGGCGGAGCACCCCGATGCCGTCCATGTCCGGCAGATAGACGTCGAGCAGCACCAGGTCCGGGCGCAGCCGCGCCACCGCGCGCAGCGCCTCGGCGCCGCTGTGCGCGACTCCGGCCACCTCGAAGCCGTCGGTCGCCGCGACGTAGCGGCTGTGCAGCTTGGCCACCATGAAGTCGTCGTCGACCACCAGTACCCGGATCACGGCGGTCAGGCTAGCGCCCGGCGGCCCGCCGCGCCGGGACCAGAACGACCAGAAGTTTCCTTGCGTTCACAAGCGCGACACCTCGGGGCCGTGGCGGGAGCATGTGGCGACATCCGGACCCCAGTGATCATCCACGGCTCCGCGGAGCCGGCTCCTCGACGAAGAGGCGGTGACCGAACCGTGCGTCTGCCGACCACTCTACGCACTCCGTTCGCCCTCGCGGCAGCGGCGCTGCTGGTGCTCCTCGGCCCGCCGCTCATCACGGAGGGCGACGGCGCGGCGGAAGGCAGCAGGATCCCCGGGCTGGAGCTGATGGTGCCCAACACCCCCGGCGGCGGCTACGACATCACCGCCCGCACCATCGCGCGGAACATCGAGGACGCGGACCTCGGCAACAACGTCGAGGTCTTCAACCTCCCCGGCGCCGGCGGCACCGTGGGCCTGTCCCGGCTCGTCAACGAGCACGGCAACGGCAAGCTCGCGATGTCCATGGGGCTCGGGGTCAGCGGCGCGGTCCGTACCAACACCACCGACCACACGCTCGCCGACACCACCCCCATCGCGCGGGTCACCGAGGAGCCCGACATCGTCGTGGTCCCCGCCGACTCCCCGTACCAGACCTTCGAGGACCTGCTGGCCGACTGGAAAGCCTCCCCGGGCAAGACCCCCGTCGGCGGCGGCTCGTCCCCCGGCGGCCCGGACCACCTGGCGCCGATGCTGATGGCCCGGGCCGCCGGGATCGTGCCGAAGGAGGTCAACTACGTGCCGTACGACGGCGGCGGCGAACTGCTCGCGTCGATCCTCGGCGGCAAGGTCGCCTTCGGCGTCTCCGGCGTCGGCGAGTACCTCGACCAGATCGAGGCGGGCGACCTGCGCGTGCTCGCCGTCACCGGCGGCGAGCGGCACCCGGGTCTGGACGCGCCCACGCTGCGCGAGACGGGCATCGACGTGGCGTTCACCAACTGGCGCGGCTTCGTCGCCCCGCCGGGGCTGTCCGACACCGAACGCAAGAACCTCATCCACCTCTTCGAGAAGCTGCACGACACCGACGAGTGGCGGCAGTCGCTGAAGACGAACGGCTGGACCGACGCCTTCCTGACGGGCGAGAAGTTCGGCGACTACCTCGACGCGCAGGACCGGCGCGTGGTCTCGGTGCTGAAGGAGCTGGGCCTGTGACGAACGAGTCGACGACGGACGGGACCCGGACCCCCGCGGAACCGCCGGACGACAGCGACACCCCCGACGGCGGGGACGGCAAGGGCGGGGACGGCGCGGACACCCCCGACGGGGGCGGGCGGCTCGCCCTGCTGCGCGGCAGGTCCGAACTCGGCGTGTGCGTCCTGCTGCTGGCCATCGGCGTGCTCGTGCTGATCGACGCGCGGACCATGGACACCGGCTACGCCCAGCGCGGCCCCGTCGGACCCGAGGCCGCCCCCACCGTCATCGGCATCGCCCTTCTCGTCGTCGCCGCCCTCCTGGCCGTCGACGTGCTGCGCGGCGGCAAGGGCGAGGCCGAGGGCGGCGAGGACATCGACCTCGACGCCCCCTCCGAGTGGCGCACCGTGCTGCTGCTCGCCGGGGTCTTCCTCGCCACCGCCTTCCTCATCGGCGAGGTCGGCTTCCCCATCGCCGGCGCGCTGCTGTTCTGGGGCGCGGCCTACGCGCTGGGCAGCCGCGCGTACGCCGGGGACCCGCTCGTGGCCGCCGTGCTCTCGGTGGTCACGTACACCGTCTTCAACAACCTGCTGGGCGTCCCGCTGCCCGGCGGGCCGCTCATGGAGGTGCTGTGAGATGGACTCCCTCACCTCCCTCATCGACGGCTTCGGCACCGCGCTGTCGCCGGCCCACCTCCTCTGGGCCGCCGTCGGCGTCCTCCTCGGCACCGCCATCGGCGTGCTGCCCGGCATCGGCCCCGCGATGGCCGTCGCGCTGCTGCTCCCCGTGACGTACGGGCTGGAGCCCACCGCCGCGCTCATCATGTTCGCCGGCATCTACTACGGCGGCATGTTCGGCGGCTCCACCACCTCCATCCTGCTCAACACGCCCGGCGAGAGCGCCGCGGTGGTGGCCGCCATCGAGGGCAACCCGATGGCCAAGTCCGGCCGCGGTTCGCAGGCCCTGGCCGCCGCGGCGATCGGGCACTTCGCCGGCGGCATGATCGGCACCGTCCTGCTGGTCGCGCTGGCCCCCGTGATCGCGGACCTGGCCGTCGACATCGGCGCGCCGGACTACTTCGCCCTCATGGTCCTCGCGTTCATCGCGGTGACCTCCGTGCTGGGCCGCTCCCGCATCCGCGGCTTCGCCTCGCTGCTCATCGGCCTGACCATCGGCCTGGTCGGCCTCGACCAGATGACCGGCCAGGAGCGGCTGACGTTCGGCTCGCTGCAACTCGCCGACGGCATCGACGTCATCATCGTCGCGGTCGGCCTCTTCGCGGTCGGCGAGGCGCTGTGGGTCGCCGCCCGGCTGCGCTCGGGCAACCAGGGCCCCATACCCGTCGGCCGCCCGTGGCTGGCGCGCTCCGATGTACGGCGGACGTGGAAGCCGTGGCTGCGCGGGCCGCTGATCGGCTTCCCGTTCGGGGCGATCCCGGCGGGCGGCGCGGAGATCCCCACGTTCCTTTCGTACGTCACCGAGAAGCGGCTGTCGAAGCACAAGGACGAGTTCGGCAAGGGAGCCATCGAGGGCGTCGCCGGGCCGGAGTCGGCGGCGTCCGCCTCCGCCGCCGGGACGCTGGTGTCGATGCTCACGCTCGGCCTGCCGACGACCGCGACGGCCGCCGTGATGCTGGCCGCGTTCCAGCAGTACGGCATCCAGCCCGGCCCGCTGCTCTTCGACCGCGAACCGGACCTGGTGTGGGGCCTGATCGCGTCGCTGTTCCTCGGGATGTTCCTGCTGCTGCTCATCAACCTGCCGCTGGCGCCGGTCTGGGCGAAGCTGCTGCGCATCCCGCGGCCGTACCTGTACGCGGGCATCCTGTTCTTCGCGGCGGTCGGCGCGTACGCCGTCAGCGGCGAGGCGGTCGACCTGGTCATCCTGCTGGTGATCGGCCTGATCGGGCTCGGCATGCGGCGCTACGGGCTGCCGGTGCTGC
This sequence comes from Streptomyces phytophilus, assembly GCF_013870535.1. Classification (GTDB taxonomy): domain Bacteria; phylum Actinomycetota; class Actinomycetes; order Streptomycetales; family Streptomycetaceae; genus Streptomyces; species Streptomyces phytophilus. Next base: position 3,800 of record NZ_JACBXC010000383.1, read on the forward strand.
CGGCGATCATCGGCGTCATCCTCGGCCCGGCGGCCGAGCAGCAGATGCGCCGGGCGCTCCAGCTCAGCGACGGCAGCCTGAGCGGTCTGGTCAACACCCCGTTCGCGGTCACGGTCTACGCCGTCATCGCGCTGATCCTGCTCTGGCCCCTGGTCCGGCGGCTGGTCACCAGCGGCGCAGGACGAGCGCGACGCGGATCACGAACGCCGTAGCCCCGGCCGCCTTCGCGGCCGTCAGCACCCCCACCCTCGCGTCGCCGCGCACCGCGTCGATGAAGAGCGCGGGCGCGGCGACGGCGAGGAACACCGCGCCCGCCAGCAGCGCCGCCGTGACCGCCGCGTACACGATCTCGACGGTCGCGGCGTCCCGCTGCCCCTGTGTCCTCGGTCCCCGCATGTCGACCCCCCTCACAGTGGGATGAGTATCCGCGCGACCCCGTGTTCAATCCGTTGCACACCGGCCGTCACATCCCGCTCACGGGCTGGTACGGTGCCATGCCATGGCAACGGGGAGCGCCGAAGGCGCGGTCGTTTCTCAATGGCGGGAGATCCGCGCGGTGCACGCGCGGGCTGTGGGCGAGTTGGACCGTGAGCTGCATCGATACGGCATCGGGGCCAGCGACTTCGAGGTGCTGGACGTGCTGCTGGGGATGGCGGACGCCGGCGACAGGGCGAGCCTGAGAGTCCAGGAGCTGGCGGACCGGGTGCACCTGAGCCAGAGCGCGCTGTCCCGCCTCGTCGGCAGGCTGGAGAAGCACGGTCTGGTCAGCCGCGGCATGTGCCCCGAGGACCGCAGGGGCGTGCAGGTGTGCGTCACCGACGCGGGCCGTACGCTGCACGCCGAGGCGCTGCCGGTGCAGCGGGCGGTGCTCGCCCGCACCGTCGGCGTCAGATGACCGGCTGACCCGGTCGCCCCCTCAACTCCCGTGCGGGCGCCCGGTCCGCTGCACGGCCTGCATGGCGTACGCGATGAGCGAGGCCGCCCCGGCGAGCAGCGCCACCGTGCTGAGCGCGGTGCGCAGCGAGAACCACTCGGCGAGGAAGCCGATCGCCGGCGGGCCGAGGAGCATGCCGCCGTAGCCGAGGGTGGACGCGGCGGCGACGCCGTGCGGGCCCGCCAGTTCGCCGGCGCGGCCGATGGCGATGGGGAAGATGTT
>NZ_JACBXC010000384.1 GCF_013870535.1 Streptomyces phytophilus
AAGCCCGCCGCCGCGGCGCCCGAGGGCCCCGAGCTGGTCACCCTCCGGGGGCCCGCCGCCGCCGTCGCCAAGAACATGAACGCCTCGCTGGAGCTGCCGACGGCCACGTCCGTCCGCGCGGTCCCGGTGAAGCTCCTCTTCGACAACCGCATCGTCATCAACAACCACCTGAAGCGCGCCCGCGGCGGGAAGGTCTCCTTCACCCACCTCATCGGGTACGCGATGGTCCAGGCGATGAAGCTGATGCCGTCGATGAACAACTCCTTCGCGGAGAAGGACGGCAAGCCGACGCTGGTCAAGCCCGAGCACGTCAACCTGGGCCTGGCCATCGACCTGGTCAAGCCCAACGGCGACCGCCAGCTCGTCGTCGCGGCCATCAGGAAGGCCGAGACGCTCAACTTCTTCGAGTTCTGGCAGGCGTACGAGGACATCGTCCGCCGCGCCCGGGGCAACAAGCTCACCATGGCCGACTTCACCGGGGTGACCTGCTCGCTCACCAACCCCGGCGGCATCGGCACCGTCCACTCCGTGCCGCGGCTGATGCCCGGCCAGTCCATGATCCTCGGCGTCGGCGCGATGGACTACCCCGCCGAGTTCCAGGGCACCTCCCAGGACACGCTGAACAAGCTGGGCGTCTCCAAGGTCATGACGCTCACGTCGACGTACGATCACCGCGTCATCCAGGGCGCCGCCTCCGGCGAGTTCCTGCGGATCATGAACCAGCTGCTGCTGGGCGAGAACGACTTCTTCGACGAGGTGTTCAAGTCCCTGCGCATCCCGTACGAGCCGGTCCGCTGGCTGCGCGACATCGACGCCAGCCACGACGACGACGTCACCAAGGCCGCCCGGGTCTTCGACCTGATCCACTCCTACCGGGTCCGCGGCCACGTGATGGCCGACACCGACCCGCTGGAGTACAAGCAGCGCAAGCACCCCGACCTCGACGTCAACGAGCACGGCCTGACGCTCTGGGACCTGGAGCGGGAGTTCGCCGTCGGCGGCTTCGCCGGCAAGGCGATGATGAAGCTGCGCGACATCCTCGGCGTACTGCGCGACTCGTACTGCCGCACCACCGGCATCGAGTACATGCACATCCAGGATCCGAAGGAGCGCAAGTGGATCCAGGAGCGCGTGGAGCGCCCGCATGACACCCCGGAGCGCGAGGAGCAGCTGCGCATCCTGCGCCGGCTGAACGCCGCGGAGGCGTTCGAGACGTTCCTGCAGACGAAGTACGTCGGCCAGAAGCGCTTCTCGCTGGAGGGCGGCGAGTCCGTCATCCCGCTGCTGGACGCGGTCATCGACGCCGCCGCCGAGTCCCGCCTCGACGAGGTCGTCATCGGCATGGCGCACCGCGGCCGGCTCAACGTGCTGGCGAACATCGTCGGCAAGTCGTACGCGCAGATCTTCCGCGAGTTCGAGGGCAACCTCGACCCGAAGTCGATGCACGGCTCCGGCGACGTGAAGTACCACCTGGGCACCGAGGGCACGTTCACCGGCCTGGACGGCGAGCAGATCAAGGTCTCGCTCACCGCCAACCCCTCCCACCTGGAGGCCGTCGACCCGGTCCTGGAGGGCGTGGTCCGCGCCAAGCAGGACATCATCGGCAAGGGCGGGACGGACTTCACCGTGCTGCCGCTGGCGCTGCACGGCGACGCCGCGTTCGCCGGCCAGGGCGTGGTGGCCGAGACGCTCAACATGTCGCAGCTGCGCGGCTACCGCTGCGGCGGCACCGTGCACGTCGTCATCAACAACCAGGTCGGCTTCACCGCCCCGCCGGAGTCCGCGCGCTCCTCGATGTACGCCACGGACGTGGCCCGCATGATCGAGGCGCCGATCTTCCACGTCAACGGCGACGACCCCGAGGCCGTCGTCCGCGTGGCGCGGCTGGCCTTCGAGTACCGCCAGGCGTTCAACAAGGACGTCGTCATCGACCTCATCTGCTACCGCCGCCGCGGGCACAACGAGGGCGACAACCCGCGGTTCACCAACCCGCAGATGGTCGAGCTGATCGACAAGAAGCGCTCGGTGCGCAAGCTCTACACCGAGTCCCTGATCGGCCGCGGCGACATCACCATGGAAGAGGCCGAGCAGGCCCTGCAGGACTTCCAGGGCCAGCTGGAGAAGGTCTTCACCGAGGTGCGGGACGCCACCGAGACGCCCGTGCAGGCCGAGGTGCCGCCGCACGCGCTGCCCGGCTTCCCGGTGGCCGTGGACACGGCCGTCTCCGAGGAGGTCGTCAAGCGGATCGCCGACTCCCAGGTCAGCCTCCCCGACCAGGTCTCGGTGCACCCGCGGCTGCTGCCGCAGCTGCAGCGCCGGGTGGCGATGGTCGAAGAGGGCACGATCGACTGGGGCATGGGCGAGACGCTCGCGATCGGCTCGCTGCTGATGGAGGGCACCCCGGTCCGGCTCGCCGGCCAGGACTCCCGCCGCGGCACCTTCGGCCAGCGGCACGCGGTCCTCGTCGACCAGAAGACCGGCGAGGACTACACCCCGCTGAACTACCTCGCCCCGGACCAGGCCCGCTACAACGTCTACGACTCGCTGCTGAGCGAGTACGCGGCGATGGGCTTCGAGTACGGCTACTCGCTGGCCCGCCCGGACTCCCTGGTGCTGTGGGAGGCGCAGTTCGGCGACTTCGTCAACGGCGCGCAGACCGTCGTCGACGAGTTCATCTCCTCCGCCGAGCAGAAGTGGGGCCAGTCCTCCGGCGTCGTGCTGCTGCTGCCGCACGGCTACGAGGGCCAGGGCCCGGACCACTCCTCGGCCCGTATCGAGCGGTTCCTGCAGCTCTCCGCGCAGAACAACATGACCGTCGCGATGCCCACCCTGCCGTCGAACTACTTCCACCTGCTGCGCTGGCAGGTCCACAACCCGCACCACAAGCCGCTGGTGGTCTTCTCCCCGAAGTCCATGCTGCGGCTGAAGGCGGCGGCGTCGCGGACGGACGAGTTCACCGCGGGCGGCTTCCGGCCGGTCATCGGCGACGACTCCGTCGACCCGGCCGCGGTCCGCAAGGTCGTCTTCTGCTCCGGCAAGGTCTACTACGACCTCGACGCCGAGCGGCAGAAGCGCGGCGCCACCGACACGGCGATCATCCGGCTGGAGCGGCTGTACCCGCTGCCCGGCGCGGAGATCCAGGCGGAGCTGGCGCGCTACAGCGGTGCGGCGAAGTTCGTCTGGGCCCAGGAGGAGCCGGCCAACCAGGGCGCGTGGCCGTTCATCGCGCTCAACCTGGTCGACCACCTGGACCTGATCATCGGCTCCGGCCAGGTGCCGAACGCCGACCGGCTGCGCCGGGTCTCGCGCCCGTCGTCGTCCTCCCCGGCGGTCGGCTCCGCCAAGCGCCACCAGACGGAGCACGCCCAGCTGATGTCCGAGGTCTTCGACCTCTGAGCCCCTCGCGGGGTACGGGCCGGCCCGTACCCCGCACCACGGGCCGCAAGCAGGAAACAGAAAGGGCCCCGCGCTGCTTAGGTTCTAGCGGTCCTCGCAACACTCATGATCGATGGGAGTTGCGAGGACCGTGGGTGGCAAGAGGATCGATCCGGCGTTGAAGAGGCGTTTCCTTGAGCGGCTGGATGCCGTGGGGAGCGTGTCGCCCGTGGCCCGTGAGCTGGGGCTGAACCTGAACACTGCGTTCACCCTGGCCCGCCAGGCGGGCATGACTACGGGGCATCTGGGGCATCCGCGGCGCGAGGACTACAGGAAGCTGCGGGCCCGGGGCGTCTCCCGCCGTAAGGCCGCCCAGCAGGTTGGGGTGAACCCGCGCACGGCCCAGGACTGGGACAACCGCGTCCGCAAGATCAACAACTCGCGGGTCTACCCGGACGGCCGGCGTGTGAACTACACGACCGGAACCGTCACGATGTCCGGTGTGATCATCAAGGCGCCGGTGAGCCTCAAGTCCCTTGAGAAGAAGCTGCACCAACGATTCCTGTCGCTCTCCGAGCGGGAGCGGATACGCGATCTCCATGCCGCAGGCCAGTCGCTGAGGGCCATCGGACGGGCTCTGGGGCGCCCGGCGAGCACCGTCTCACGCGAGCTGCGGAGCAATTCGGGGACTGCCGGCTACCACCCCTACGCAGCCCACCGGGCCGCCGCCGCGCGCAGGCCCCGGCCGAAGGAACGCAAGCTGGTTTGCGAGAGCCCGTTGCGCAACTTCGTCCGGGACGGCCTGCGCAGGCGGTGGTCCCCGGAACAGATCTGCCACGCTCTGACCAAGAGCCATCCCGACGACAAGAGCATGCGTGTGAGCGTGGAGACGATCTACCAGGCACTGTATTTGCAGGCCAGAGGCGGTCTGAAGCGGGAGGTCCAGGCGGCTGTCCGCACCGGTCGCACCCGGCGCAAGCCACGACGCGACCCCGGCCGCCGCACCCCTCGGTTCAACGACCCGATGGTGATGATCAGCAGCCGTCCCGCGGAGGTCAAGGACAGGGCGGTTCCGGGGCACTGGGAGGGCGACTTGATCATCGGCGCGAATGGCCGGTCTGCCATCGCGACCCTGGTCGAGAGGACCACGCGCTACACCATGCTGGTCCACCTGCCCAGCAACTCCCACGACGCCACAGCCGTCCGCGACGGACTCGTCCACACCGTCCAGAACCTCCCCCCGCACCTGCGCGGCTCCCTCACCTGGGACCAGGGAGCCGAGATGGCACGGCACAAGCAGTTCACCATGGCCACCGGGATGCCGGTCTACTTCTGCGATCCCGCCTCACCCTGGCAGCGCGGCTCCAACGAGAACACGAACGGTCTGCTGCGGCAGTACTTCCCCAAAGGCACCGACCTGAGCCTGCACAGCCCCGAAGACCTCGAACACGTCGCCCAGGAACTCAACGGCCGTCCACGCAAGACGCTCGGCTGGGATACACCAGCCGAGCGTCTACGTGATCTACTCGCCATCTGAGCCAGCAGTGTTGCAACGACCGCTAGAACTCAAG
>NZ_JACBXC010000385.1 GCF_013870535.1 Streptomyces phytophilus
GCTGGAGGGCCACCAGACGGGCCATCCGTGGCTGGTGGCCAACAAGGGACGTATCGGCTTCTCCGCCGCCGACGCCGCCGCGTACGCCCCGGAGGCCCGCGTTCCGCGGCGGCTGCCGTGGCTGGCGGTGCACCGCTCGCTCGCCGAGTACCGCGGCGTGCCCGCCCTCGACCGCCCCGAGGAGCTGTACGCGCAGGAGCTGCCGCCCGCCACGCGCGCGGTGTTCGCCGACGCGGTCGTCGCGGCGGGCCGCGACCCGGACGGATACCTGTGGCTGCCGGTGCACCCGTGGCAGTGGGACGAGACCGTCGCCACGCTCTACGCGCCGCAGGTCGCCGCCGGTCTCGTCATCCCGCTGCCGGCGGACGGCGGGCCGGCCGACATGTGGCTGCCGCAGCAGTCGGTGCGTACGTTCCTCAACCTGAGCCGCCCGCGGGCGCGTTCTGTCAAGCTGCCGCTGTCCGTGCTCAACACGCTGGTCTGGCGCGGCCTGCCCACGGAGCGCACCCTCGCGGCACCCGCCGTGACGCGCTGGGTGCACGGCCTGCGCGACGGCGACCCGTACCTCGCCGAGGAGACGCGTGTCGTGCTGCTGGGCGAGACGGCGAGCGTGACGGTGCGCCATCCGCTCTACGACTCCCTGCCGGGCGTCCCGTACCAGTACCGCGAGCTGCTGGGCTGCATCTGGCGGGAGCCCATCGGCCCGCTGCTGGACCCCGGGGAGCGGGCCAGGACGCTGGCGGCCCTGCTGTGGACGGACGCCGACGGGCGCTCGCTGACGGCCGAGCTGGTACGCCGCTCGGGGCTCGCGCCCCGGGCGTGGCTGGCGCGGCTCTTCGCCGCCCTGCTGCCGCCGCTGCTGCACTTCCTGTACCGCTACGGCACCGTCTTCTCGCCGCACGGCGAGAACGCCGTCGTGGTCTTCGACGGCGCGGACGTGCCGGTGCGGCTGGCGGTGAAGGACTTCGTGGACGACGTCAACGTCAGCTCCAAGCCGCTGCCCGAGCACGCCGGGATGCCTGACGAGGTGCGCCGCACGCTGCTGACGGAAGCGCCGGAGTTCCTGCCGCAGTTCATCCACTCCGGGCTGTTCATCGGCGTCTTCCGCTATCTGGCGCCGCTCTGCGCGGACGAACTCGGGGTGCCGGAGGCGGAGTTCTTCGGCCTCGTACGGGCCGAGATCCTGTGCTACCAGCGGCGGTTCCCGGAGCTGGCGGAGCGCTTCGCGCTCTTCGACCTGCTGGTGCCGCGGATCGACCGGCTCTGCCTGAACCGCAACCGGCTCTACCTCGACGGGTACCGTGACCGGGCCCGGCGCCCGCACGCCGCCGTCGACGGCACCGTACCCAATCCCCTTCACTCGACGTGACGGCCGTCACTGTCAGTGCCGCCCCTTAGGGTTGCGAGCCATGGCAGACCAGAACGTCCTCGCGCCCGACGACGGCGCCGGCACCCCCACGCACGACGGCCCCGACGACCGCAGCGAGCTGCGCGAGCTGCTCCATGCGGCCGTGGCCGCCGTCGGCGGCGTCGAGCGGGAGGGCCAGGTGGCGATGGCGGAGGCGGTCGCGGAGGCGATCGCCGACGGCTCGCACCTGCTGGCGCAGGCCGGGACGGGGACGGGCAAGTCGCTGGGCTATCTGGTGCCCGCCCTGGCGCACGGCGAGCGGGTCGTGATCGCGACGGCGACGCTGGCGCTGCAGCGGCAACTCGTCGAGCGCGATCTGCCGCGCACGGTGGAGGCGCTGCACCCGCGGCTGCGCCGCCGCCCCCAGTTCGCGACGCTGAAGGGCCGGTCGAACTACCTGTGCCTGCACCGGGTGCACGAGGGCGTGCCGCAGGACGACCCCGACCTGGGCGCCGGCCTCTTCGACCCGTTCGCGAGCGCGTCGTCGCAGCCGTCGAGCAAGCTCGGCCAGGACCTGCTGCGGCTGCGCGACTGGGCGGACGAGACGGAGAGCGGCGATCGGGACTCTCTGACGCCAGGGGTCTCGGACCGCGCCTGGTCGCAGGTGTCGGTGTCGGCCCGGGAGTGCCTGGGCGCCGCGCGCTGCGCGTACGGCCCCGAGTGCTTCGCGGAGGCCGCGCGGGAGCGGGCGAAGCTGGCGGAGGTGGTGGTCACGAACCACGCGCTGCTGGCCATCGACGCCCTGGAGGGCGCCCCGGTGCTGCCGTCGCACGAGGTGCTGATCGTCGACGAGGCGCACGAGCTGGTCTCCCGGGTCACGGGGGTGGCCACCGGCGAGCTGACCCCGGGGCGGGTGAACCGGGCGGTGCGGCTGTCGGCGAAGCTGGTCAACGAGAAGGCGGCGGACGCCCTGCAGGCGGCGGGGGAGAGCTTCGAGCGGCTGATGGAGCTGGCGCTGCCGGGTCGCCTGGAGCCGGTGCCGGAGGACCTGGGGTATGCGCTGCTGGCGCTGCGGGACGCCGCGCGCGGGGTCATCTCCGCGCTGGGCAAGACGCGGGACTCCGCCGTGCAGGACGAGGACGTGGTGCGCCGCCTCGCGCTGGCCTCGGTGGAGAACGTGCAGGAGGTCGCCGAGCGGATCACGCAGGGCTCGGAGTTCGACGTGGTGTGGTTCGAGCGGCACGACAGGTTCGGGGCGTCGCTGCGGGTGGCGCCGCTGTCGGTGTCGGGGCTGGTGCGCGAGAAGGTGTTCAGCGACCGTTCGGTGACGCTCACGTCGGCGACCCTCAAACTGGGCGGCGACTTCGCGGGGGTCGGCGCCTCGCTGGGGCTGCCGCGGGAGGGCGGCGGCGAGGAGGGCGCCCCGGTCTGGAAGGGCCTCGACGTCGGCTCCCCCTTCGAGTACCGCAAGCAGGGCATCCTGTACGTCGCCAAGCATCTGGAGCGGCCCGGCCGGGACGGCGCCCGCAAGGACATGCTCGACGAACTCGCGGAGCTGGTGGAGGCGGCCGGCGGGCGCACGCTCGGGCTGTTCTCCTCGAAGCGGGCCGCCGAGGCGGCGGCCGCGGAGCTGCGCGGCCGGCTCGACGTCCCCGTACTGCTGCAGGGCGAGGAGACCCTCGGCGAGCTGATCAAGCGCTTCGCGGCGGACGAGGCGACGTGCCTGTTCGGCAGCCTGTCGCTGTGGCAGGGCGTCGATGTGCCGGGCGCCGGCTGCCAGTTGGTGGTCATGGACCGCATCCCGTTCCCGCGCCCCGACGACCCGCTGGCCACCGCCCGGCAGGAGGCGGTGGAGAAGGCGGGGGGCAACGGGTTCATGGCGGTCGCGGCGACGCACGCGGCGCTGCTCATGGCGCAGGGCGCAGGCCGGCTCGTACGCGCCACGGGCGACCGCGGTGTCGTCGCGGTGCTCGACCCGCGGCTGGCGACGGCCCGTTACGGCAGCTATCTCCGGGCCTCCATGCCGGACTTCTGGTATACGACCGACCGCAACCAGGCGCGTCGTTCGCTGGCGGCCATCGACACGGCGGCGCGATCCGATCGCTCGAATGGGTGATCTGGACCACGCTGGGCGAGAGCCGTACGGCACCGCGTGATGGGCTCGGTAGCATCAAGTACCGGCACGGGAGCCGGTGAGCTGCCGGAGGTGCCGATTGAGCGCAGAGGTCCACAGTCCGGGCAATCCGGCGGGCGGCGCCCGCCGACGCGGCAGGGCCCGCCTCGATCTCCGCCGGCTGGGCCGCGTGGCCCTGCTGGGCGGCGCCTCGTCGCGGGACGGCCTGCCGCACGCCCTGGAGCATGTGGCCAAGGCGCACCGCGGGTTCTATCCCGACGCCGACATCCCCACGCTGCGTACGGCGTACCTGCTCGCCGAGGACGCGCACCGGGGCCAGATGCGCAAGAGTGGCGACCCGTACATCACGCATCCGCTGGCCGTCACCCTGATCCTCGCCGAACTCGGTGCCGAGACCACGACGTTGACCGCCTCGCTGCTCCACGACACCGTCGAGGACACCGAGGTGACGCTCGCTCAGGTGCGGTCGGGGTTCGGCGAGGAGGTGGCGTACCTCGTCGACGGCGTCACCAAGCTGGAGAAGGTCGACTACGGCGCCGCCGCCGAGCCCGAGACGTTCCGCAAGATGCTGGTGGCGACCGGCAGCGACGTGCGGGTGATGTCGATCAAGCTCGCGGACCGGCTGCACAACATGCGCACGCTGGGCGTGATGCGCCGGGAAAAACAGGTGCGCATCGCCCGCGTCACCCACGACGTGCTGATCCCGCTGGCCGAGCGGCTCGGCGTGCAGGCCATCAAGACCGAGCTGGAGGACCTGGTCTTCGCCGTCCTGCACCCCGAGGAATACGCGCGCAGCCGTGAGTTGCTGCTCTCCAACGCCGGCCGGCCGGACCCGCTGGAGGAGACCGCCGCCGAGATGCGCGAGATCCTGCACGCGGCCGGCATCACCGCCGAAGTCGCCATCCGGCCGCGGCACATCGTCTCGGTGCACCGGGTGCTGAAGAAGCGCGGCGAGCTGCGCGGGACGGACTTCGGGCGGCTGCTGGTGCTGGTGCCGGAGGCGGCGGACTGCTACGCGGTGCTGGGCGAGTTGCACACGTGTTTCAAGCCGGTGCACGCCGAGTTCAAGGACTTCATCGCCGTACCGAAGTACAACCTCTACCAGTCGCTGCACACTGCCGTCGCCGACCAGCGCGGGTACGTCGTCGAGACGCTGGTGCGCAGCCGGCAGATGCACCGCGTCGCCGAGGCCGGGGTGGTGGCGCTGGCCAGCCCGCTGGCGCGGCCCGCCGCCGGTCAGGTGGGCGACTGGCTGAAGCGGCTGCTGGAGTGGCAGCGCGCGACGCCCGACCCCGACGCCTTCTGGTCGGCCTTACGCGAAGACCTCGCCCCCGACCAGGAGATCACCGTCTTCACCGACCCGGGCGGGCCGCTGGTGCTGCCCGCGGGGGCCAGTTGTGTGGACGCGGCGTACGCGCGGCACGGCGAGACGGCGCACACGCTGGTGGGCGCGCGCGTCAAC
>NZ_JACBXC010000386.1 GCF_013870535.1 Streptomyces phytophilus
CGGACCCGGCCGGGCCCGCGGACGCCCTCGGCGCCTACCTCATGGTGCGCGCCGGGCTGCCGGAGCGTCCGCTGGCGGCGGAGGCCGGGCTGCTGGAGGTCTTCGCCGACATCTCCGAGCTGAGCCGCAACAAGCCGGAGCACGAGGAGAGCGCCGCCGAGACCTGGGTGCGCAGCCCGCGGGAGTTCTTCCACACGTACCTGCAGAGCCTCGACGCCGAACGCGCCGGGCTCTCCGAGACGTTCCAGGGCCGGCTGACCCGCGCGCTGGGCCACTACGGCATCGACGGGCTGGACCGTACGCCAGCGCTGGAGGAGGCGGTCTTCCGGATCTTCCTGGCCCGGCAGGACGCCGCCGCCGACGTCGCGATGGTCACCGCGCTGCTCCAGCAGTGGCTCACCGAGGACCCGCCGCCCGCCGGGCTGCGCCAGGTCGTGAGCCAGGCGCTGGAGCACCTGATCCGCGCGACGCAGCTGCGCTTCCCGCTCGTCGGCGGCCTGGCGCGGAGCCTGGTGTTCCGCTGGTACGCGCAGCCGCGGCAGCACCGCACCCGCACCCACGTCTACCACCGCGTACGGCAGCACCTGCGCTACCTCGATGCCCACCCGGACGCCGCCGACCGCGGCACGCGGATCGCCGACATGGTCGCGAGCCCCGAGTCGCTCATCCAGCTGCTCGGCGAGCGCGTCGACCGGCAGGGCGCCGAGACGGACCCGCTGCTGGAGGTCCTCATCCGGCGCGCCTACCGGGACCACCGGCTGACCGACGTGCACAGCAAGACCGTCGCGGGGCGGCCGTTCGTCTCCGGCCGCTACGAACTCGACGGCGTCCCGCACCTGCTGCTGGTGACCGTCGCCGACTTCGGCGACCTGACCGGGGCCGCCACGACGATGGCGGAGGTGGCCGCCGCCGAGCCGGACCCGACGGCCGTCGTCGCCGAGTTCTACCTCACCAGGACCGGCCCGCGCCCCGAGCCCGACGAGATGGCCGCCGAGCTGCGCGCGGCGCTGTCCGGCCCGCTGCCCGCCGGACTGCACCGGATCACCACGACCGTCGCCGGGCGCGACGGCGCAACACCCCACCACTTCACGTTCCTGCCGTCCCCGGCCGGTCCCGCGGAGGACAAGCTGATGCGCGGCATGCACCCGCTCATCGGCCAGCGGCTGCTGCTGCGGCGGCTGCGGAACTTCGACCTCACCCGGCTGCCGTCCGCGAACGAGGACGTCTACCTGCTGCGGTGCGTGGCGCCGAGCAACCCGGCCGACGAGCGGCTGGTCGCGATGGCCCAGGTCCGCGACCTGACGCCGCTGCGGGACGACGAGGGGCGCATCCTCGCGCTGCCCGAGGTCGAGGCGGCGCTCGGCGCCTGCCTGGACGCGATCCGCAAGGAGCAGATCCGGCGGCCGGCGAGCAAGCGCCAGGACACCAACCGCATCTTCGTCAACGTCCGCACCCCCAGCGCGGGCCTCACGCTCACCGAGCTGAACGCGGTGGCGCGGCGCATCCTGCCGACGACCCGGGGCCTGGGCGTGGAGGAGGTGCTGTTCCTCGGCTCCCGGCCCGACGGGCGCGGCGGGCCGGTACCGGCCGCGGTGCAGGTGTCGTACGACGGCGCCGGGGGCGTCCGCCTGAGCGTCACCGACCCGCCGACCGACCTGATCCAGCCGCTCGACGACTACGGCCAGAAGGTGCTGCGGCTGCGGCGCCGCGGCAGCGTCTACCCGTACGAGCTGTTCGACCTGATCGGCGGCGCCGGCGGCTCGTTCACCGAGCACGACCTCGACGACTCCGGTGCGCTGGCCCCCGTACGGCGGCCGAAGGGCCTCAACAAGGCCGGCATCGTGGCCGGCGTGGCCACCACGCCGACCGAGCGCTACCCGGAGGGCGTCACCCGCGTCGTGCTCCTCGGCGACCCGGTCAAGTCGCTGGGCGCGCTCTCCGAGGCGGAGTGCGCGCGGGTGATCGCGGCGCTGGACCTGGCGGAGCGGATGCGGGTGCCCCTGGAGTGGTACGCGCTGTCCGCGGGCGCCCGGATCGCGATGGACTCGGGCACCGAGAACATGGACTGGATCGCGCGGGCGCTGCGGCGCATCGTCCACTTCACCCAGGACGGCGGCGAGATCAACGTCGTCGTCGCCGGCGTCAACGTCGGCGCGCAGCCGTACTGGAACGCCGAGGCCACGATGCTCATGCACACCCGCGGCGTGCTCGTGATGACCCCGGACTCGGCGATGGTGCTGACCGGCAAGCGGTCGCTGGACTTCTCCGGCGGCGTCTCGGCCGAGGACAACTTCGGCATCGGCGGCTACGACCGGGTGATGGGCCCCAACGGGCAGGCGCAGTACTGGGCGCCGGATCTGAAGGCGGCGCGGGACGTGCTGCTGTCGTACTACGACCACAGCTACGTGCTGCCCGGCGAGACCGGCCCCCGCAAGGCCGGCACCGCGGACCCGGTCGACCGGGACGTCAGCGACTTCCCGCACGTCGCCGAGGGCAGCGAGTTCACCACGGTCGGGGACATCTTCTCCGCCGCGACGAACCCGGACCGCAAGAAGCCGTTCGACATCCGCACGGTGATGCGCGCGCTCGCCGACCAGGACCACGCGGTGCTGGAGCGCTGGGCCGGCATGGCCGACGCGGAGACCGCGGTGGTCCAGGACGTGCACCTGGGCGGGCGCCCGGTGTGCCTGGTGGGCATCGAGTCGCGGTCGGTGCAGCGGCACGGCTTCCCGCCCACCGACGGCCCGGACGCGTATACGGCGGGCACGCTGTTCCCACGCTCGTCGAAGAAGGTCGCGCGGGCGGTGAACGCGGCGAGCGGGAACCGGCCGCTGGTGGTGCTGGCGAACCTGTCCGGGTTCGACGGCTCGCCGGAGTCGATGCGCGAGCTGCAGCTGGAGTACGGGGCCGAGATCGGCCGCGCGATCGTCAACTTCCGCGGTCCGATCGTGTTCTGCGTGATCTCGCGCTACCACGGCGGCGCGTTCGTGGTGTTCTCCAAGGCGCTGAACCCCGGCATGACGGTGCTGGCGGTGGAAGGTTCGTACGCCTCGGTCCTCGGCGGTGCGCCGGCCGCGGCGGTGGTCTTCGCCGCCGACGTCGACTCCCGGACCGCGGCCGACGCGCGGGTGGCGGACCTGGAGGCCCGCATCGCCGCCGCCTCGGGCGGCGAGCGGGCACGGCTCGCCGACCGGCTGGAGAGCACGTGGGCGGCGGTGCGCGCGGAGAAGCTGGGCGAGGTGGCCGCGGAGTTCGACGGCGTGCACTCGATCCAGCGGGCGCAGCGGGTGGGTTCCGTGGACGCGATCATCCGGCCGGAGGAGCTGCGGCCGCGGATCGTCGCGGCCGTGGAGCGCGGGCTCGCCGGAAGCGCGGCCGGGTGAACCGCCGAATCCGCGCGCATTCCGGCCGTGAAAACACCGCCGGTGCGGCAGCCGGATTATGTTCACGGAACGCCGCCCTTCGGCATATTCAGTACCCGAGGATATAGCTGGGGCGAGAGCCGGCCCGCCGCGCAGTGCAGGCGACGTGCGGCGGGGACAGCGGCCTCCAGGACTGACAACAACTAGCTAAGTACACCGGCCTCCCCTTGACGAGGGCCACTCGTGTTGCAGAATGTTTTTCGCACGGCGGGATCGCGATCCTCCCATCCGTTCGGATCGTGACTCCGCCGGCGGGACACGAACGCTCACTGGGGGGAAATGTTAAACAGGGCACGAGCCAGGCAGAGTTCCGTCATGCAGAAATACGCAGAACGCGGGCCCGGCGAAAAAGCCGGGAACGGCGGATGACGGGGAACTCCGCTCCGCGCCGTGCCGGGCCGACGCCTCACCGCCGCGGCACGCCGGCCGAACTCCCACGTCGGAGACGCCCCGGCGCCCGCTCGCCACCTGGTCCCGCGGGGTCGGCTCCCCGCCGGGACCGTCCGCACGGACTCCGCCGCCCGTACCCCGCCGGCCATGTGGCGGACCGAACTCGCCCGCCTTACGCGAACCCGGAAAAGAGGTCGGATGAAGAACCGATTCGCAAGCGCCGGTCCATCGGCAAACGGCATCGCCGGCGTCCGGCTAAATGCCCGCACACATCAGCGGCGGCGCGGTAAACAGAACCGCCGCACCTCTTGCCCACCCGACCATGCCGCAACCGCTCCGGACCAGATGCACCCGGGATGACCGCCGGACCGCGGCGCGGTGCGCCAAGGCGCCGGCGGGATCGTACGACCCGGCCGAATCGGCACTCAGGACACATCGGGAGAGCGGCCCGCTCCGGTTTTGCGCGGCCGTCGAATAGCCCCTTCCATACCGGGAATTCGGCGGCGGTCGACCGAGCCGGCGACTTCCGCCGGCCGCCCCGGCGGCAACGTCCCGACCCTCTCCCGCGAGCTGGGCCACCAGCCCGGGGGCGACGCCGCACCCGGCGCCGCCCCAGCCCCGTCAGCACCGCCGCAACCGTTCATCACAAGAGGCAGGAGACCGTCATGACCAGTCGGGAATCGCAGTTGGTGGAACTCGTCGACGCGGGCGGCACCGCCCTCGGCTCCCTCATGGTCGCCGAGGCGCACACCGCGCCCGGCCGGCTGCACCGGGCGTACTCGGTGATGCTGCTGGACGAACAGGGCCGCGTCATGCTCCAGCAGCGGGCCAAGGTGAAGACGCGGTTCGCGCTGCGCTGGGCCAACGCGACCTGCGGCCACCCGGCGCCGGGGCAGGGCCTGTTCGACGCCGCCGCCGAGCGGCTGGTCGAGGAGATCGGGCTGCGCGGGGTGCAGCTGGCGGAGGCCGGCGTGTACCTCTACCGGGCGGAGGACCCGGAGACCGGCCGGATCGAGCACGAGTACGACCACGTCGTGGTCGGCCGGGTACCGGTGGACGTGCCGCTGGACCCGGACCCGGCCGAGGTGGCCGACGTCCGCTGGGTGGCGCCGCAGGAGCTGCGCGCGGAC
>NZ_JACBXC010000387.1 GCF_013870535.1 Streptomyces phytophilus
AGGCGACGCCGAGGGTGAAGGGGTTGTCGCTGTACCGGGGCGCGGCGGTCGCGGGCGCCGGGGTGAACTGGGCGGCGGCGGCCATCCCGGCGAGGGCACCGGTCAGCCGGAGCACGTTGCGCCTGCTGGGGCGGGTGGGCCGCCCGGGTCTGCCCGGGCGGCCGGAACGGGGGTGCAGGGGTGAGGTGGAAGACACCCGTGCAGTGTTCGCGCGCTCTGGATCAAGGTCAAGACCCGTGCGGCGAACGGGGGTTGAACCCGTGGCGCGTACGGGCCCGGCAGCACGGAGCCCCGGAGGGCGTCCCGGCTCGGGCCGGCCGGGACGCCCTCCGGGGCAGGGGAGGGATGGTGCTCTGTGCCGCCCTCAGTGCTCGTGGTCTCCGGAGACGTTCTCCGGCGGGTTCGCCCCCGGGTACCACTTCTCGGCGGCCTTGCCGTTGAGGTCCCAGACGGCCTCACCGGCGCGGAAGGTGGTCTCGGCGACCAGCTTCTGCTTGCCGTCGATCCGCCAGCCGAAGCTGTCGACGTAGCCGAACTCGCCCTTCGCCAGCTCGAAGACCGCGATGTCCGCGGGCGCGCCGACCGACAGGTTGCCGAGGTCGGGCCGCTGGATGGTCTGGGCCGGTGTCCAGGTGGACGCCTCGATGACGTCCTCCAGCGGCATGCCGAGCGTCAGGAACTTCGACATGACGTTGGACATGTCCTTCATGCCGCTGTTCATGCTGGAGATGTGCAGGTCGGTGGAGATGACGTCGGGCGTGAAGCCCTCCTTCATCCCCGGCACCGCCACGTCCCAGGAGAAGCTGCCGCCGCCGTGGCCGACCTCGAAGACCACGCCGCGGTCGCGGCCCTGCTTCATGGCCGGGTTGAGCTTGCCGTCCTCGCCCAGTTCGCCGCGGAGGCCGGAGAACATGTGGGAGTAGACGTCGCCGGGCCGCAGCTTCTCGTTGAGCAGCTGGGAGAGCGGACGCTCCGGCGTGTTCGCACCGAAGTCGACCATGACCGGGACGCCGGCCTCCTCGCCCGCCTCGACGGAGTTCTCCACCGGGTCCCACTCGGGGCCGTTGTAGTGCGCCGTCTTGATGCCGACGATGGTCCCCGGGTTCGCCTTGGCCACCTCGGCGGCGGGCCCCGGCTCCATGTCCGAGAGGTCCTGCTCGAACGGGTGGCCGGCCATGCCCTTGCCGACGATGTTCAGGAACGACAGCACCCGCGTCTTCGACTTGTCGATGACCTCGGTCTTGAACTGGTCGAAGTTGCTGGCGCCCGCCGAGCCGGTGTCCACGGCCGTGGTGACGCCCGCCCGGAGCGTGAAGCCGTCGGGGGCCACGCCGTTCCAGCCGTTGGCGTAGTCCTGCTTCGGCCCCGGGAACATGTGCGCGTGCATGTCGATCAGGCCGGGCGTGACGTAGTTGCCCTTGGCGTCGACGGTCTTCTCCGCCCCCGAGGCGTCGATGCTCCGCGCTACCTTGGCGATCTTGCCGTCCTTGACGGCGATGTCGCGGACGCCGTCGATGTCGTTCTTCGGGTCGATGACGTGTCCCCGCCGGATGACGAGGTCGTACGCGGCGCCCTTGTCGTCCTTCCCCTCGGCCTGGGCGTCCGAAGGCGCCGTGGCGCCGACGGTGGAGGCGCCCAGTACGAGGGTCAGCGCCGCGGGAAGTACCGTCCAGGAAACTCGCGATCTCACGTGCATGCCGTCTCGATTCCCCATCTCTGCGTGTCAGGTGGTGGTGGCGCGTGCACTGCGGAACGTCAGATGACGGCGATGCAGTCGATCTCGACCAGGGAGTCGCCGGGGATGCCGGCGGCGGCGGCGATGGTGGTGCGCACGCCCGGCTCCTTGCCCCAGCGGCCGAGGAAGACCTCGTTCATCCCGTCGTAGTCGTCCAGGGTGTTGAGGTAGACGTTGACCTTGAGGACCTTCTCCATGGAGGAGCCGACCGACTCCAGGTAGCGCTCGATCTCGTTGAGCACGTGGTCGGTGTGGGAGCGGATGTCGCCCTCGAAGTGCGCACCGATACCCGAGATGAAGACCATGTTGCCGTAGGTGACGATCGGGCTGAACAGGGGGTTCTCCGGCGGCTCGCCGCCACCGGGGTAGTGGACCTCCTTGCGCGGCGGCCGGCCGTGCCCCTTGCCCTTGCCCTGGGTGTCGTTGTCGCTGGCCATCGCCTGGCCGCCCGCGACCACCGGCACGGCGGCCACCGCGGCCACCGGGGCGGCCTTGCGGATGAAGTCCCTGCGGTTGGAGGACATGCGTTTTACTCCTCGCTGAATGTTCGGTGCATGACACGTGGGGGTACGGGGCCGCGCGCGCCGGCCGCGGCTTGCCGGCCGGCGCGCGCCGGCCGTCAGGACCGGGTCGCGGTCCAGGAGCCCTTCAGGTACTCGCCCATGTCGAGTTCGCCGCTGATCTTGTCGCCGTCGACGGTGCCGGTGAAGGTGTAGCTCAGCGAGTCGCCGTTCTCCTCGCCGTAGCTGCTGCGCACCGAGACCTGGTTGCCGCTGACGCTGCCCGACGCCTTCCGGCTGACGAACTCGCCGGCGTGCGTGCCGGCGACCTTCGCGCCGTCCTGGGTCAGTTCGAGCTTGTGCGCACTCGACGAGCCCGCGGCGTACTTGATCTCCACGGACCAGGTGCCGGCCACGTCCACGGTCGGCGGCTTGGGCGACTCCGGCGCGGGCGGCGGGTCGCGCAGCAGCCTGACCAGCTCGTCGGAGATGGTCCGCCAGTCCTTGGGCTCCATCATGTACGGCGTGATGGAGACGCCGGTCTGGTCCGGGTCGGAGCCGCCGGCCGCGTTGAGCGCGATGCGCGGCTCGCCGTCCCACATCGCGTTCATGATGGTGGTGCCGGTGACCTCCTTGCGCTTGGCGCTCCACAGGATGCGCAGCGAAGGAGTCCGGTTCGACAGGCCGACGGGCTGGGTGATCTCGGTGGTCACCCTGCTCACCGACGAGACGCGGCGGGAGATCTGCTTGAGCCAGTTCGTCCACTCGGCGTACTCGGCGTCGTGGTCGCGCTGGACCCACATCTCGACGGCCGCGAGCATGCCCATGGCCTCTTCCTTGCCGACCTTGAAGCCGCGCGCGTAGCCGTGGTGCGGCGCGCTGTGCACCCACGCGGCCCGTACGAGGTCCTCGCGGCCCAGGATCAGACCGGCCGACTGCGGGCCCCGCATGCACTTGCCGCCGCTGTAGCCGACGAGGTCGGCGCCGCGCTCGATGTGCACGTTGGGGATGGTGAGGATCTCCGCGGCGGCGTCGACCAGCAGCGGGACCCCGGCGGGCTTGGTCACCGACGCGATCGTCTCGGTGTCCAGCTCGCTGTCGTCCACGCGCGGCCCGGCCATGATGTAGACCAGCGCGGTCTGCGGGCCGATGGCCGCCTCCAGCTCCTCCTTCGTCTCGACCTGGACGACCTTGAGGCCCACCGCGCTGATCGCGGCCTCGTAGACGTTCCGCGAGTGCCGCGGGATGATCGCCTCGGTCTTCTGGAACCCGGTCAGGTCCGGGATGTTGACGTGCAGGTCCGGGTTGCCGCCGGCGGTACACGCCGCGGCCGCGTGCGTCAGACCCGCCGAACACCCGGCGCTGACCAGCCCGAACTCCGTCTTGGTGAGCTCGCCGA
Source organism: Streptomyces phytophilus (assembly GCF_013870535.1). GTDB lineage: Bacteria > Actinomycetota > Actinomycetes > Streptomycetales > Streptomycetaceae > Streptomyces > Streptomyces phytophilus. The sequence continues at coordinate 3,635 of NZ_JACBXC010000387.1, forward strand.
TACGGCGGCCGACGGCGTCGGCCAACTCGTCGAGCTGTACGTACTGCCGCGCCGCCGCATCGATCGCGTCGCGTACCTCGGGCAGCATCAGCGAGCCGCTGAGCACGGTGTAGGTTCCCCGCGCGTTGATCAGCGGACGGACCCCGATGCGGCCGTAGATGTCCTTGGGACGGCCCTTGCCCGGGTTCGCCGCGGACGGCGCCCCGGACGTGGCCGCGAACGCTTCACCCGCCAGCAGCGGACCCAGCGCGAGTGCTCCCCCGGCCGCCGCGCCTCTTCCGAGCATGGTGCGACGAGAAAGTGCCTCAGCAGGCATTCCGGCCCCCTGTCACCTCGTAAGTTGTGGTGCCGTAGACGTTAGAAAGATCGTGAGTCGGCGTTAAGGCCCTCTTTCCGATGCGGCTATTCGGAACCCGGATCCTGCCCAGTCAGCCCGCGACTTGGGCTTCTCGCGCGCCGCCGCCCCGCGGGCGCCCCGCGCACCGCCTGCCGCGCGCCCGTCCGGGGAGACGCAGATCACATGTGTACGGCCATTGACGGCCGGGTGGCGCGAGAGCACCATACGTAAACGTTTCCAGCGGCTGTAAACCTTTACAGGAGCGCCCCGTTCGGGCCGGCCGCGCACGGGACGCAACGACGCAGCGACGCAAAGGGGCGAGTGCGATGTCCTCCGGGGGGCCACCCACGATCGTGTCGATCGCCGAACGCGCCGGGGTGTCCATCGCCTCCGTCTCCCGCGTCCTCAACGGCCTGGGCGCCCGCCCGGAGACCGAGGAGCGGGTCCGCCGCGCCGCCCGCGAGCTGGGCTACGTGCCCAACGCCGTGGCCCGCTCCCTGAAGGACGGCCACACCCGCCAGCTGACCTTCGCCGTACCGGACATCGGCAACCCCGTCTACGTCGCCATGGTCCGCGAGATCCAGGCCGTCGCGAAGGCCGCCGGCTACCGCCTGCTGCTGCACTCCACCGACGCCGACGTCGCCGACGAACTCGGCGTCGTACGCAGCCTCGCCGACCGCACCAGCGACGGCCTCGTCCTCGTGCCCATCCGCATCACACCCGCGCACGTCGAGGCGCTGACCGCCGCCCCCGGCCCCGTCGTCGTCATCGGCTCGCTGCCCGACGGCGTACCGGTCGACGCCGTCCAGGCCGACTCCGTCACCGGCGCCGAACTGGCCGTACGCCACCTCGTCGGGACCGGCCGCCGCCGCATCGCCTTCGTCAACGGCCCCGTCGACACCGTCCCCGGCGGCAACCGCGGCCGCGGCTACCGCGCCGCGCTCGCCTCCTGCGGCATCCCCCACGACCCG
>NZ_JACBXC010000388.1 GCF_013870535.1 Streptomyces phytophilus
CTGCGTCGCCGCAGGTCAGGGCGGTTGTCGGGGGTCCCGTCGGCGGCGTGACTGACGTGCGGCCCGCGCCGCGCTGTCCGAGGCTGAGTGCACGACGCCCCAGCCTCACGCCGTCAGGGAGACCCCATGCGCCTGCGTCTTCGCTCGATCGTCGCCGCCGCCGTCGCGGTGCTGCTGCCCCCGGCCGTACTGGGGCAGGCCCCTCCCGCGGCGGCGGACGGCGTGGTGGTCGGCGGGCACCCGGTGGGTATCGGCGACAGCCCCTGGACCGTCGCGCTGACCAGCAAGAAGCTCTTCGGCGAAGAGCGGTCGGGGCAGTTCTGCGCGGGGGTGCTGGTGTCCGCGCAGGTGGTCCTGACGGCCGCGCACTGCCTCGCCGAGGAGACGCTCGGCGTGCACTGGAGCAAGGTCGGCGATCTGAGCGTCGTGGCCGGCCGCGGCGATCTGGCGGGCACCGAGGGCAGGGAACTGGCCATCGAGCGGGTGTGGGTGAACCCCGACTACGACGGCTGGACCAACGCCGGGGACGTCGCCGTGCTGCGCCTGAAGCGCCCGGCCGAGGCGGCGCGGTTCCTGCCGCTGGCGAAGAAGGCGGACGACCCGGCGTACGAGCCGGGCTCGCCGGCCCGCGTCTACGGCTGGGGAGACACCGACGGGAAGGCCAGCTACCCCACGACGCTGCACGCCGCGGACGTCGAGGTGCTGCCGGACACCGCCTGCGAGCGCGCGTACCCGGGCAGTCCCGAGGGCCGCTACCTCGCGGCGTCGATGGTCTGCGCGGGGCTGATGCGCGGCGGCCCGGACGCCTGCCAGGGCGACAGCGGCGGCCCGCTGGTCGTACGCGGGCGGCTGGTGGGCCTGGTCTCGTGGGGCGGGGGCTGCGGGGAGAAGGGCCGTCCCGGCGTCTACACGCGGATCTCCGCGGCCGTGGAGACCGTCATGGCACACGGGCCCGGCAAGGGCTCCTGAGGAGCACACAGGCCGCCCGGGCGCCCGTACGGCGTTCCTGCCGTACGGGGGCGCGCCGACTGCTGCCGTACGGGCCCGTACCGCCCCGGAAACCGACGAGGCGGCCACCCCCAGTGGGAATGACCACCTGAGTCCGGCCCGGGGGCCGCACGAGGCTCGTCGGGCTGACGTCGGCGCGTCAGCGTTCGTCGGTGTTGGCCGACGCCGGAGTGGCCTGGAGCCGCTCCGTCTCGTCCTGTATCTCGGCAGCGATCTTCTTGAGCTCCGGCTCGAACTTACGGCCGTGGTGCGCACAGAAGAGCAGGTCGCCGCCGCTCGTCAGGACAACGCGCAGGTAGGCCTGGGCACCACAGCGGTCGCACCGGTCGGCGGCCGTCAGCGGGCTTGCGGGAGTCAGAACAGTAGTCACGTCGCCTCTTCTCTAGCTCGACGAGCTGTCGTACCAGGGTCAACATCCAACCAGGCCGAAAACGTTCCCGCTCGTGGCTCCTGATCGGGAAAGCCTTCGTCACCAGGCCCGATGTCGCCAGGTGGCGGCGGATGAGCCGTAGTGCTTGTCGTGCTTGTGCCGTATTGAGCGCCTTTGGTCCTTTTTGACCTCCCCGGCTGGGTTGCCGGTTGTTGATGAGGACGTGCCCGGAGCCTAAATGGTTCATGCGCGTAAGGGAACGTGATAAACGAATCACCCCTCCGAGGGATCGAACATGCGCTCGAAGCGGGACTAGTATCGAGTCACATGCGGGTGGCTGCGTACCGGCTCTATAGAGCCTCGGTACCCTCTGACCGGCAGATGAGGCCCGCCACCGCCACCCGGGCCCGAAATTCAGCGAGGAGCGAACTGAGTGACCGCCGACACGTCCGTGCCGTCCGTGCTGGCCGCCGCCGAGCGCGACGGCTCCAATTACACCGCGCGGCACCTGCTCGTCCTGGAGGGTCTGGAGGCCGTCCGCAAGCGGCCCGGCATGTACATCGGCTCCACCGACAGCCGCGGTCTCATGCACTGCCTGTGGGAGATCATCGACAACTCCGTCGACGAGGCCCTGGGCGGGTACTGCCGGAACATCGACGTCCTGCTCGCCGCCGACGGCTCCGTGCAGGTCGGTGACGACGGCCGCGGCATCCCCGTCGACGTCGAGCCGAAGACCGGGCTGTCCGGCGTCGAGGTGGTCCTGACCAAGCTGCACGCCGGCGGCAAGTTCGGCGGCGGCGCGTACGCGGCCTCCGGCGGCCTGCACGGCGTCGGCGCCTCCGTGGTCAACGCGCTGTCCGCCCGGCTCGACGTCGAGGTCGACCTCTCCAGCAGGACGCACGCGACGAGCTTCCGCCGCGGCGTTCCCGGCCGGTTCTCGGGCCGCGGCGCCGACGCCCCCTTCGAGCCGGCCAGCGGGCTGGTCAAGGGCAAGAAGATCCCCAAGGCCAGGACGGGCACCCGCGTCCGCTTCTGGCCGGACCGGCAGATCTTCCTCAAGGACGCCGAGCTGTCGCTCGACGACCTGCACGCGCGCGCCCGGCAGACCGCCTTCCTGGTGCCCGGCCTCACGCTCGTGGTGCGCGACGAGCGCTCCGCCGACAAGGCCGGGCACACCACGGAGACCTTCCGCTACGACGGCGGCATCAGCGAGTTCTGCGAGTTCCTGGCCCCCGACCGCCCGGTCTGCGACGTGCTGCGGCTGTCGGGCCACGGGACGTTCAAGGAGACCGTCCCGGTGCTCGACGACCGCGGGCACATGACGCCCACCGAGGTCACCCGCGACCTCGGCGTCGACATCGCGCTGCGCTGGGGCACCGGGTACGACACCACGATCCGCTCCTTCGTCAACATCATCGCCACCCCCAAGGGCGGCACCCACGTCTCCGGCTTCGAGCGCTCCTTGACCCGCACCGTCAACGACGCCCTGCGCAGCCTGAAGCTGCTGCGCGTCGCCGAGGACGACGTCGTCAAGGACGACGCGCTGGAGGGCCTGACCGCGGTGGTCACCGTCCGGCTCGCCGAGCCGCAGTTCGAGGGCCAGACCAAGGAGGTGCTGGGCACCTCGGCGGCCTCCCGGATCGTCGCGCAGGTCGTCGCGAAGGAGCTGAAGGCGTTCCTGACGTCCACCAAGCGGGACGCCAAGCAGCAGGCGCGCGCGGTGCTGGAGAAGGCCGTGGCCGCGGCCCGTACGCGCATCGCCGCCCGGCAGCACAAGGAGGCGCAGCGCCGCAAGACCGCGCTGGAGTCCTCCTCGCTGCCGGCCAAGCTCGCGGACTGCCGCAGCGACGACGTGGAGCGCTCCGAGCTGTTCATCGTCGAGGGCGACTCCGCGCTGGGCACGGCCAAGCTCGCGCGCAACTCCGAGTTCCAGGCCCTGCTGCCGATCCGCGGCAAGATCCTCAACGTGCAGAAGGCGTCCGTCGCGGACATGCTGAAGAACGCCGAGTGCAGCGCGATCATCCAGGTGATAGGGGCCGGTTCGGGGCGGACGTTCGACATCGACCAGGCCCGCTACGGCAAGGTGATCTTCCTCGCCGACGCCGACGTCGACGGCGCGCACATCCGCACCCTGCTGCTCACGCTCTTCCAGCGCTACATGCGCCCGATGGTCGAGGAGGGCCGGGTCTTCTCCGCGGTGCCGCCGCTGCACCGCATCGAGCTGATCCAGCCGAAGAAGGGCCAGGACAAGTACATCTACACGTACTCGGACTCCGAGCTGCGCGAGACCCTGCTCGACCTCCAGCGCAAGGGCACGCGCTTCAAGGACTCCATCCAGCGCTACAAGGGCCTCGGCGAGATGGACGCCGACCAACTCGCCGAGACCACGGTCGACCCGCGGTACCGCACGCTGCGGCGGATCAACATCAGCGACCTGGAGGCCGCCGAGCAGGTGTTCAACCTCCTGATGGGCAACGAGGTCGCCCCTCGCAAGGAGTTCATCACCAACTCGGCGGCCACCCTGGACCGCTCGCGCATCGACACCTGAGCCCCGGCGCGGCCCGGCCGGGGCCGGGGCCGCCTCAGCCCCGGCCGGACGCCGCCTCGAACTCGGTCACCCAGTGCCGGGTCCGGTCCAGGTACGCGGTCTCGGCGGCCGCGCCCGTACGCCCGTAGGCGCCCTCGAACGTGACGTAGACCGGCAGCGGCGGGTTGGAGGAGGCCGGCTCCAGTTGGCTGCCCTCGTGCCACTCGTTGAACGACGTGAGCGTCACCCAGTCCGCCGGCCCGCCCTTCTCCGGGTCCAGCACGTAGCCCCAGCTGCGGTCGTACACCTCGCCGTCCGCGCGGTCCACGGTCGGCGAGGTGTTGCCCGGCACCGCGCGGTCGTCGAGGTAGCCGGGGCCGATGGACGGCGCCCACACGTAGTCGTTCGCCCGGCACCACGCCGCGACGCCCGCCCAGTCGGGGTCGTTCGCGCCGGCGATGGCGTCGTAGGTGTAGATGCCGCCGAAGTGCTCGACGCGCGAGACGTCCGTCGTCTGCGCCATCACCAGGGCGCTGTCCCGGATCTCCGCGATCGGCGCCCAGTCGGTGGTGTTCAGGCTGTTGAAGACGTAGTACGCGCAGCGCCCGCCCCGGTCCGCGGCCCGGTGGTAGGCGGGGTGGCCGCCGTAGGTCTCCTCCAGGTACGCCACGTCGTCGACGACCGACGCCCCGTCGCGCCCCGAGTAGGGCTCGATGTGCCAGGCGATCTGCAGCCCCTCGGCCGCCGCCGCGTCCAGCACACCGGCCGCCAGCCGGTCCTCGTAGCCGCCGCGGCCCCACCAGCTGTACGCCAGCACGCCGATGCCGGCCTGCCGCGCCCAGGCCATGTGCTGGGCGACGGCGCCGTCGTAGTCGCCGGAGTCGTACGCGCCGAGGACGGGGTAGAAGTCGGCGCCGATGTCGTCGGGCGGGGTGTGCCCGCCCTGCTGCCAGTGCACCCACGAGCCGTAGTGGTCGGGGTTTCCGTACCAGGAGTAGTAGAAGGCGTGCACGTACGGGG
>NZ_JACBXC010000389.1 GCF_013870535.1 Streptomyces phytophilus
ACGGCCGGCCGCACCGTGCTCGGTCACGCCCACCCTGTGCCGCTCCCGCCTCGCCCACGCCCCGCCGGCGCGTTCCCTCCTGGGAGTCTGGCAGCGGGAACGGGCCCTTCACGGCCGAACGAGTGGCCGTCACCCCCGACTCGTATGTTCTAAAAGGCCGGGGTTCTGCTGTGGGGCCCCGGGGGTACACAGACCGCCCTCCGTAGGGGTGATCAGGTGGGCGGATAGGTGGTGTCGGGGAGGCGGTCGGTGTTGCCGTGCCACTGGCAGAGCAGGACGGTTGCGTCGTCGTCGAGTTTTCCGTCGTGGTAGTCGAGGACGGCGTGGATGAGGCGGCGCAGCGTTTCGGGTACGGGCAGCGCGTCGCTCTGGTGGCGGATGACGAAGTCGACGAAGCGTTCGCGTCCGAACTCGTGGCCGTCGGTGTCGCGTGCTTCGGTGATGCCGTCGGTGTAGAGCAGAACCCGGTCTCCCGGTTCCAGTTGTACCTCGCATGCGTCGACGGGGAGGCCCAGGTCGGTGCCCAGGGGGTGCGAGGGCGGGCACGTCAGTTCTGATGTCCAGCGTCCGCCGCGGACCAGGACCGGGGGGTGGTGGCCGCAGTTGACCCAGGTCAGTATGCCCGTGACCATGTCGAGTTCGGCCAGGATGCCGGTTGCGTAGCGGGTGTGGGTGTAGTGGGTGATGAGCAGGTTCTCGATGGCTGCGCAGGTGTCGGGCAGGGTGGCGCCCTGGCGGCGTTGGTTGCGGAAGGCGGCCATGGCCAGGTTGGCGGCCAGGCCGGCGGCGGTGTCGTGGCCCATGGCGTCCAGGATCGCCAGGTAGGTGATGTCGCCTGCGATGCCGTAGTCGAAGGCGTCTCCGGCGGCGGTGTAGGCGGGTTCCATGGCCGCGGCGAGGGTGACCCGGTCGTTGGAGAAGCTCCGGGGCGGCATGATGGGCCATTGCATCTCCGCGGACACCGTCATCCTCGTGGTCCGGATGAGCCGGGCGTAGGCGTCGCTGTTGGTTCGTTTGCTCGCCAGAAGCAGGGATACCAGAGACGTCAGGTCCTGGACCGCCTCCAGGTCTGCGGTGTGGCTGTGGTCGGTGTCGACGCTCAGAACGCCGAGGCGTTCGGCGCCGTTCAGCAGGGGGATCCACTGCCGGAAGCGGCCCTGCTCGTCGGCCCGGACCGTGATCAGCCGGGTCTCGATGTAGGCGGTCCCGGGCACGGTGGTCATGATGCGAAACTCCCGGCCGCCCTGGCCCGCGTCGGAGCCGCGGCCGGTCACCTCCCGCAGTACTTCCCCCTGGAGGTCGGTCACGAAGATCCTCGCCTGGTGCAGGCCCGCGGTCTCGGCGTGCCGGGCGACCAGGAGGGGCATCTGTTCGAAGGTGGCCAGATGGCCGGCGCCCAGGAGCGCGCGCTGCATCCGGGCGGTGGGCTGGGAGATCAAGGGAGAAACCCCGGGGGACAGGGACGCCCGCGTTCGCCCACCCGCGGTCTCCCCTGTAGCGGGGCAGGTGAGAACAAGGAGCCCAAGCGGCTATTACCCCTGCCAGGGTACGGACCTCATGTCCGCGAAGGGTATTTTTGCGGGTTTTGTCGAGTCGGTGTTGTCCGGTCGAACGACATCCTTGGCCGTGGTGCTCACGAGTGCTGTTCCTCCTTCTGCGTACCGGCCGGCCGCGTGGCCGTCTGGGCGGGGATCTCCGGGGGAGTGGCGAGCAGTCCGGTGACGTACTCCCTCGCCCGCCGGAGCCGGGAGTCGTCCAGTTCGAAGGTGGGGCTGGCGTGCAGACCCGGCTTGTTGTCCGTGTCGGGGTGCGGATTCCGGTAGATCCGCTGGGCGAGGTCGCGCAGCTCCAGCATCAGCGGCACCGCCTTCTCCATCTCGCGCGGCTTCCCGTCGAAGACTCTCTCGAAGAGCACGAGCAGCCGGGCGTAGGTGTCGTTGAAGTCCTCGACCGCCCGTCGGATCTCCGGGTACGGCGCGAAGTGCGCCGCCTTCGCCTCCGGATCGATCCGGTACGCGTCATGCCAGGTGACATCGATCAGCGGGCCGCTCGGCTGCGTACGCGGAAGGTCGTGGGGTCCGTAGCTGCGGCCCGTGAAGATCTCGTTGAAGCGGAAGTAGTGGGCCACCTGCTGCTGTTCGCCGAAGATCTTGTCGTCGCTGTCCCAGATCGTGTCCTGGGCTCCCTCGCCCTGCTCGCTGATCACCTCGATGGCGAGCAGGGCGCTCTTGAGATCGGTGATGCGGAAGGACTCGCCGCCGGAGTTGTAGAAGTCCTCGGGCCCCACCTGCTCCGCGGGATCGCCGGTGAAGATGGTCCGCCCCGTGCTCCGGGCGGCCTCCTCCAGGGCGATGACGCCGCGCCTGATCGCGTCGTAGAACTGTCCGATCGAGGTCCAGCCGGTCTCGTCCGGCTCCGACGGTACGAAGGAGTGGGGGCGCTCGATGAGCAGGAACGTCTCCAGCGCGGCCGGCGAGAAGTGCTGGAGCGCGATGGGCGGAAGGCTCGCGTCGCCGAAGGGCAGCCGGGCCGGGTATCCGCGGGTGAGCTTGCCCATGTCCGGGGTGCCGCCGACCGCGTTCAGCAGGTTGCCCGCGAGGGTCATGTGCAGCATCTCCTCCAGGAGGACGCTGCGGATGACCTCGCACGCGTAGGCGTTGGTGCCCGGCACGATCGAGTACAGGCCCGACATGTAGACGGGGATCGTCAGGTGCTCGATCTCCACCGCGGCCTGGAGGTACGTCTTCAGCTCGGGCAGGTCCTTCGGCGGCCGGTACTCCTTGGCCGCCAGGTCGTACATCGTGGTCACTGCGCCACCTCCTGGGTGCGGGCGGTGCGAGGGCCCGCGACGGTGACCGGCTGGTGCAGCTCGGCCAGGTCGCGGTGGATGCGCTCGGCGCTGCGCAGGGCCAGCGCCGCCATCGTGAGCGTCGGGTTGCTGGTGCCGATCGACGGCATCGAGCCGCAGCCGACGGCGAACAGGTTGGGGTGGTCGTGGGTGCGCTGGTCGGTGTCGACGACGGATGTGGCCTGCCGTGCACCCATGACGTGCGTACCGGCCCCGTGTCCCGCGCCGTGGTACACGAGGTCCAGCTCCTTCAGCACGCCGTCGGGGGAGTGGCGGTAGTGTCCCAGCGGATAACTGCCGTCGGCGTGCGCGCCGTACGAGCTGCGGTCGGTCGCCCCCAGCAGCTTGAAGATCTCCAGCGCGGCGAGCCGCGCGGCGTACATCCCGTCCCTGACGTGCTTGGCCAGGTCGTAGTGGATGATCGGGCGGGGGTTGCCCATGGCGTCGCGGTGGCGGCTCGGATCGATGGTGACCCGGTTGCCGGGGTCGGCGTGCTGCTCGACGGCGATCTGGAGCTGCACCTGCCGGTTGAGGTGCGAGCCCAGCGCGCTGCGCAGCGCGGGGCCGTAGCGCCCGTCGGGGTTCACCTCCCCGTCGGCGTCCCCGCCGAGGCCGAGCATTCCGCTCACGCTGCTCATCGGGGCTCCCGTGGCCCAGCCCCAGCCCCAGTTGCCGATCTCGACCCTGAAGGGCGCCCGCTTCCCGCGGCCCTCCGCGGTACGGAAGCACTCCAGCCCCGAGGTGTGCCCCGGGCCCCGGTACGGGCCGATCGGCATCTCCGGCGGCGTCTCGGCCCAGGCCAGCAGAGTGGGGTGGTCCATGAGGTGCTTGCCCACGTTGCCGCTGCTGTTGGCCATGTGCGAGGCGAGCAGCAGGACCGCGTTCTCGATGGCGTGCGCGGCCAGCACCACGACATCGGCCTCGGCGCGGTACGCCCGGCTCGCGGGCGTCGCCGGATCGCCGTACTCGCGGAACTCCACACCCCGCACGGTGTTCCCGCGCCCCGGCAGCACGCGGCTGACGACGCAGCGCGTCGCGATCTGCACCGTGCCGGTGAAGTCCTGCTGGAGGCGGAGCGGCGAGGACTTCGCCTGTACGGGGCAGACGGGCACGCAGCTCGCGTTGCCCACGCAGCGCTCGCCGAAGTTGGGCACACCGACCGCACCGCGCGGCTTGAAGGTGGTGCCGTCGCCGGTCGGGTAGTCGGCGTTGGGCGTGCTGTTGCGGGCCTGCGGCAGCCCGTACACCTGGAGCCGGTACTCCCGGTTCCCGGCGACCTCGTCGATGACGGTCCTGGTGTCGAGCTTCTTGTGGAAGACCTTGTCCTGGTAGCTCGGCGGGATCTGCTCCATCGGGTACTCGTGGTCCGCGGGCACGGTGCCGAGCCGGTGCTGCTCACGGCTTTCGCCCGCCGTGCCGAGCAGGTGCTCCGCGTCGCGCAGGTGCTGCTCCAGGTCGTCGGCGCCCAGCGGCCAGTCCAGGCCGTAGTGGTACGCCGTCCGCGTCGAGAAGTCCTCGGGGAACATCCTGGGGACGGCACCCAGCCAGTGCATGCCCGCGCCCCCGAGGGCGCGCAGGTAGTCGGTGCCGTAGGGCAGCGGTCCGGTCTGGAGGAAGTGGCCGGCGGCGCGGTAGCCGTCGGGCTTCTCGGGGCCGCCGGGGCTCAGGTCCAGGACGTCGGGGGACGGGGCCGCGCGATTGGGCCGGTACGCGGAGTTGGGCACCTTGGCGACGGCGGCGGAGAAGGTGCGTACGGAGTCCTGGTAGCCCGCCCAGTTGTCGGTGCCGCCGTTGCCTGCCTCCAGCACCAGCACGCGCCAGTTCTTCTTGCCCAGGTGGCGGGCCACGAGGCTGCCCGCCCAGCCGCTGCCCACGACGATCGCGTCGTAGTGGCGGCCGTCGACGGCAGCGCCGGTCGTGTGGACGCTCATCGGTCACTCACCTGCTTCCGGAGAGGTCTCCCGTACGGGATGGGGCGAGGCGGGCGGTACGGCGGACGGGGAGACGGCCCGGGAGGCGCGCGGCCCGGGCAGCAGATGGGCCGGCGTACTCCCGCCGCCCTCTCCGGCCG
>NZ_JACBXC010000039.1 GCF_013870535.1 Streptomyces phytophilus
GCCGGCCATGGCGAGGAAGTCCCGCCGCCGCGGGCTCCCCCGGCCGTCTGCTCTGCTCGTCCCGGTCATCTCACCACCTCCGGTTCAGGACTTGAGTGCCAGGTAGATCAGGACTTTCACGGATGCCGCGTCGGACTGCTCACCGACGACGGTGCCGCGCAGCCGCAGCCAGCCGCCGAACCCCTCCGCGGGCCAGCTGTGCACCGGGCCCTCGGCGGGGTCGACGGACTGCTCCGTACCGGCGTCGAGGTCGCACCAGTGCAGGCCGTCCGGCGATATCTGGGTGCGGACGAGCATCCGCGGGGCGTGGCCCGCGGAGTCGAGGACGCGCACGAACCAGCGGGCCTCGCGGGCCCAGGCGGCCTCGTACGGCTCGGTGGTGAACTCGCCCGTCAGGGTCGCGTTGCGCTCGATGACGGCGGTGAAGGACTGTCGCATGGTCATGGCACTCACCAGTCCACCGAGATCAGCACGGAGTCGAGGTACAGGAAGTTCCGCACGTCGGTGTGGGTGCGGACGGAGACGTAGAAGTTGAGCAGGTTCTGCAGCGACCCGTACTCCTCGTCGTACGGCGGGACGGGCACGTCCCGCATGTCGTGGACGACGTCGTTGACCTGGAGTTCGACGTTGCTGCGGGTGCTGGTGTCGATGACCCAGCGCAGGTAGTGCCAGTTGACCTTGGTCGGGACCTCGTTGAAGCAGAGTTCCTGCCGCTCGCCGAACTGCTGCCAGTCGGCGGGGTCGGGGGCGGTGAAGTCCGCGGTCCTGGGGAGCTTGACCTTGCCCTCGAAGTGCTCGCGGGGGGTCGGCTCGGGGACCGTGGGGTACATCCAGCGGTGCTGCACGGTGTGGTCGAGATCGGTGTTCTGGTACCGCACCACGTTGTGGTAGCGCACGCCGTCGCAGATGTCGGTCGCGACGGTGAGGGCCCCGAACTGCTGCTCCGACGGGTGGTTGTTGGCGTCCCACCTGCCGCCGCCGGCGGCACCTGCGGCGCCGTTGTCCGCCGAGGCGGCCTCCGCCTTGTACGCGAAGTACGTCTCGAACTGCACCCGGCCGCGGCCGGACATCGTCAGCCGCCGGATCGCCACGCCGGTGTGGCCCGTGACCGGCCGGGTGGCGACCTTCAGGGCGTACGTGCCGGACATGGCCCCGTGCGTGCCGACGTCGAAGAAGTTGCACGAGCTGAGCTGCGGCGGCCGGAAGTCCGACATGTGCGCGTCGACGGTGTCGAGGTCACCGTGCTGGTCGTGGTTGCCGATCAGCTCGATCCAGCCGTGCGTCCCGGTGTTGAAGTCGTCGTGGGCGAGGACGCGGCGCAGCGGGTTGAACTTCGCCAGCTTCGGGTCGAGCAGGCGCGGATCGGGGTGTGGTGCGGTCGTCACCGGTTTCCTTTCATGAGGCGGACGGTGGCGTAGGAGAGGTTGTGGTCGGAGCGCAGCAGTTCGGCCTGCGGTCCTTCGGTCTCGGTGGTCTGCGGGATCTGCACCCACTCGCTGACCTCCGTCCCCTTGCCGACGAAGAGGTGGTCGATCTTCTCGCCGAGGGGCAGCGGGATCTTGCCGCCGTTGAACGAGGCGTACTCGTCGCCGGTGCGGCGCTCGGCGATGTCGTGGGAGCTGACGTAGCCGAGGTCGCCGAAGGCGTCGATGGCGCTGGCGCCCTCGGCGTCGTTGCCGGAGTTCATGTCGCCGGCGAAGACGACGGGCAGGTTGCGGGTGTGCCTGTTGCGGAGGGTCAGCTCCTCGGCGGTGCGCCTGGCGTCGGCGTAGCGGACCTCGTCCCAGTTCTTGGTCCAGCCGTTGGGGTCGGTGGCGCCGTTCTTGCGGTACTCCAGGTGCATGTCGACGACGACGAAGCGGGCGCCGGACTTCTTCTCGCGCAGCACGTTCCAGGTCATGGTCTTGCCGTAGATCTCGGTGGAGTCCGGCAGCCAGAGCAGGTCGTGGGGCAGTTCGCGGCCCCGCTTGTCGAGGTGGGAGTAGCGCTCGGCGTCGTAGTACGTGAAGCGGCCGGCGCCGGACTTGAGGGGGTAGCCCTTCTCCGGGTGCCGGGTCCCGGCGTAGTCGGCGGGCGCCTCGGCGTAGCCGTGCTCCTTGAGCGCGGCGGTCAGCGGCACGCGGAAGGACTCGACGTCGACGCCGGTCTGCGTGGGCGTCGCGTTGTTGCCGATCTCCTGCGTGGCGACGACGCCGAGCCCGGCCTCGTCGATGTCCTGCGCGACGTCCGCGGCCCGCCCCTCGGCCCAGGGCCGCAGCTTGGTGGCGCAGTCGCGCCCGATGACGCGCTCGCACTCCTCCTTGGTGGGCAGGCAGCCGTGCCCGCACACGTTGTACGTCCCCACCCGGACCTCCACGGTCCGCGCGGACGCGGCGTGTGGCGCCTCGTGGCCCTGCCCCTGGCCGGCGGCCACGGCACCGGGTCCGCCAAGCAGCGCGAGGGCTATCGCGACGCCGGGGACAACCACGGGGGATATTGCACGCAATCTTGGACGCATCTCGGCTCCAGCCTCGACATGAACGTTAACGTGATCGTTGCGACTGGGACACTACGCATGCCGTGGCCGGAAGTAAACGGTCCGGACGCGACTACTTCGCCGGAGGGCTGCGGCAGGACGGCGGCAAGGCCGCGCCCCCGGCCTCGGATTGCGGAGGCGCGGGGGCGCGGGACGGGAGGTGTGCCGGGAGGCGCGTGCGGCCGGCTACCGCAGTTCGGCGAGGAGTTCGGGGGAGAAGTTGCTGCCGGTCACGACGGTGGCCAGGGTGCCGGACGGAAAGCGGTGGTGGAGGGCGGCGGCGACGCCGAGGGCGCCGGACGGTTCGAGGATCAGGCCCACCGTGTCCCGTACCGCCCGCAGCGCCTCGCGGAGCTGGTCGTCGTCGACCAGCACGACGTCGTCGACCAGCCCGCGCATCCGCTCCACCGCGGCGGGCACGGGCACCCGGACGGCGACACCGTCGGCGATGGTCCGGGCCTCGGGCGTGCTGAACGGGGCGTTCCGGCGCCAGCTTTCGGCCATCGAGGGCGCGCCGGCGGCGCACACCCCCACGATGCGGGTCCTCGGCGCGCGGGCCTTGGTCCAGCAGGCCACGCCGCCGATCAGGGCCCCGTTGCCCAGAGGTACGAGGAGGGTGTCGGCCAGCGGCGCGAGTTCCACGGCGATGGTGCCGGCGCCCTCGGAGATGCGCGGCTCGTGCCCGTCCTCGACGAAGAGGCGGTCCTGGGCGCCGTCCGCGTAGACCCGGGCGGCGTCCTTCGCGGCGTCGAAGTCGTCGCCGTCCAGGACCACTTCGGCGCCGAGTTCGCGCATCCGGGCGACCTTGACGGGGTTCGCGGCGCGGGCGCAGAACACCGTGACGGGGATGCCGCGCGCGCGGCCCGCGTAGGCGACGGCCTGGCCGAAGTTGCCGGCCGAGGCGCAGACGACCTGCTGCCCGGCGGCCAGGTCGTGCATGAAGTAGTCGGCGCCTCGGCCCTTGAAGGAGCGGATCGGGTTGAGCGTCTCCAGCTTGAGCGCCAGGTCCCGGCCCACCCGGCGGGCCAGGGCGGCGTCCTCGACGTACGGGCTGTCGCGGAAGACGGGATCGATGAGGCCGGCCGCCTCTTCGATGTGCTGCACCTGCAGTGGCTTCACCATCTGCGTATCGTATACGATGCACAGATGGCCGTACGATCGACTCTCCAACTCGGCGACCCCGCACTGCGCGCGCCCGCAGCCGAGGTCCCGGAGCCCGGATCAGCACAGACCGCGCAGACCGCCGCCGACCTCGCGGACACCCTCGCCGACTGGGTCGCGCGCACCGGGTACGGCCGCGGCATCGCCGCGCCGCAGATCGGCGTGCCCCACCGGATCGTCCACCTCCACCTGGACAACACCCCCTGGACGCTGGTCAATCCGCGCATCGTGGGACGCTCCGAGGAGACCTGGGAGCCGTGGGACGCCTGCCTCAGCTTCTCCGTGCAGTTCTTCTGCAGGGTCCGCAGGGCGACATGGGTGGAGGTGGTCTACCAGTCCGCGGACGGCGAGCGGCACGACCTGCGCGCGGACGGCGACCTCGGCGAACTGCTCCAGCACGAAATCGACCACCTGGACGGCATCATGGCCGTCGACCGGATGACCGCGACGACCACCCTGTGCATGCGCTCGGAGTTCGAGCGCCGCCACCGCGACGAAAGTCCTTACCACACATGACCTCCCACCCCGCCGGCGCCCGCGAGCCCATCGCCCGGGCCGAACCGCTCCGCGAAGCCGTCTACCTCCGCGTCGTCGACCTCATCTCCGCCGGCGAGTACGCCCCGGGCGACCCCCTCACCGAGGCCGGCCTCAGCCGCACCCTCCAGGTCTCCCGCACCCCGGTGCGCGAAGCGCTCCTGCGCCTCCAGGCGGAGGGCGTCCTGCAGTCCGCACTCGCCCGCGGCTTCACCGTCCGCCCCCTCGTCCGCCGCGACGCCGCCGAGCTGTACCCCGTCCTGGCGGCCCTCGAAGGGCTCGCCACCCGCACGATCACCTCGCTCGACGCCGCCACCACGCGGCACCTTGGCACCACCCTCGACGAACTCGCCCAGTGCGCCGACCCGGTACGCCGCTGGCAACTCGACACCGAGTGGCACACGGCGATCGCCGCGGCCTCCGAGAACCGCCACCTGCTGGGGATGCTCACCCAGCTGCGCACGAACCTGTCCCGCTACGAACTCACCTACATGCGCGAGGTCAAGCACCGCGCGGAGGTCGACCACGAGCACCGGAAGGTCCTGGCGGCGCTCGCCGAAGGCGACTTCGGCCAGGCGGCGGACCTGCTGGAGGCCCACTGGCACGACGGCATGCGGACGATCCTCGACTGGCTCGACGGGCACGAGGAGCCGCCCGCGCCCTGACCGGGAGAAACCGGGGCTTTCCGGGTGGTACGGACCGCAGGGTCCGGATTAAATACCCGGCTCATTGACGTGATTCGGCGTGCGTTCGCATGGTGCTCGGTGGCACACCTCATCCGACGGCGAAGGCGAGCGCGACCGATGAGCACCGGTACCGGGTACGGGCGGCACGTCGACCGGCGGGCCCTGCTGCTGGGCGGCGCGGGCGCCGGGCGGACCCCCGCGAACTGGCCGGACCCCGAGCCGTACGGGCTGGCCGACACCCGCGCCGATCTGTGGCCGCGCGACGACAACTCCTTCGTGCTGCCGCTGGAGTTGCGGCCCCGCGACGAGGAGCTGGGCCGGGTGTGGATGCGCGACACCTACGTCAACTGCTTCGACGTCGACGGGCGTCCCCTGTACGTCGCCACCGGCACGACCCGGGTCCCCGGGCTGGAGACCGCGAGCCCGTGGAACGACGGGATCTTCGTGTGGACGGCCCGCTCCCTGCGCGGCCCCTGGCGGCTGGCGGACACGACCGGCATCCGGCCGGACGCGGAGAAGGGCAAGGTGTGGTCGCCGGAGTTCGCCGGCGAGAACCGGCCCGGACGTACCGTCGTCGCGCCCTGGCAGGAGCACTGGCACGACGACATGTTCGGCAAGCGCGCCAACGCCTGGGCGCCGGAGGTGCACTACTTCCGCGGGCGCTGGTACATCGTGGCGTGCATGGGCGACCACTCGCGTCTGGTCGGCTCGTTCATGCTGGTGAGCGAGGGCGGACCGGAGGGCCCGTACCGGCTGGTGGAAGGGAATCTCGACAAGCCGTTCGGGGACCCGGTCAAGGGCGGCCCGTCGTTCATCGAGCCCGGCGCGTACCACCACATCGATGGGAGTCTGTACAGCGAGGGCGGCGACGCCTGGCTGGTGCTGCACAACGACCTGTACGCGAAGTTCCGCGACGACATGGAGGACATCGTCCCCACGACGGACCTCCCGCGCTTCGAGCAGCAGCGCTACTCCCCCGAGCCGTACCTCGAAGGCGCCTACGTCTTCCGGCACCGCGGCACGTACTTCCTCCTCCACGCCGCCTGGAACCGCGCCTCCCTCGACCCGTACGGCAGCACACGCCACGCCTACGAACCGGGCGGCACCGGCCGCGTCCAATACCAGTACGACGCCGTGGTGGCCGTCGCCGACCGCTTCGAAGGCCCGTACTCCAAGCGCTGGACCGCCGGCGTCGGCGCCGGGCACAACAACTTCTTCGCCGACGCGAGCGGCCAACTGTGGGCCACGTTCTTCCGCAACCCCAACTTCGGCCACTGGGCCGACCCCGCCCGCACCGCCGACGCCGCCGTCCCCGGCGTCGTACGCCTCGAATGGACCGGCCCACACGACGGGCGCATCTACGTACAGCGCCGCCGGGGGCGTACGGCCGGGGACTGACCGCGCTCCCCCGCTCCCCTCCCGGCCCCCGGTGATCGCCGCGGGGCGCCCGGGGCGCGGCGGACCGGTGGCAGACTGGCCACCGGTCCGCCGAAGGAGCCCGCAGTGTCGATGATCAAAAGCCTCCGCCACGCGGTGCGCAGGGCACCCCGGCGCACCGTGGACCTGAGCCACCACGCCCGCTCGCCGCTCGGCAGCGCGGTGGTGAACTGCGTGTCGTACCTGGACGGCGAGCGCCTCCAGCAGGGCAACTGCCCGGCCGCCGAGGCGCTGCGGCAGGTGCAAAGGCGCGGGCAGGGCTTCGTGTGGATCGGGCTGCACGAGCCGCGGCAGGAGGAGTTCGCCGGGCTCGCGGACCTGTTCGGGCTGCATCCGCTGGCGGTCGAGGACGCGGTGCACGCGCACCAGCGGCCCAAGGTCGAGCAGTACGACGACACGCTGTTCGCCGTCTTCAAGACCGTGCGCTACGTCGAGCACGCGGAGCTGACCGCGACCAGCGAGGTGGTCGACACCGGCGAGCTGATGGTCTTCGCCGGATCCGACTTCGTGATCACCGTCCGGCACGGGCCGCACGGCTCGCTGGGCCCGCTGCGCGAGTCGCTGGAGGCGTCGCCGGAGCAGCTCGCCCAGGGGCCGGCGGCGGTGCTGCACGCGATAGCCGACCACGTCGTCGACGACTACCTCGCGGTGACCGACGCGGTGCAGCGCGACATCGACGACGTGGAGTCCGCCGTCTTCAGCGAGCACGCCCGCGGCGGCGACGCGGGCCGGATCTACCAGCTCAAGCGCGAGCTGCTGGAGCTGCGCCGGGCCGTCGCCCCGCTGGACCGGCCGCTCCAGCGCCTGGCCACCAGCCCCATGCCGCACATCGCGCCGGGGATCCGGGCCTACTTCCGGGACGTGGCCGACCACCTGCAGCGGATCACCGACCAGATCACGTCGTACGACATGCTGCTGGACTCCATACTCCAGGCGCACCTGGCGCAGGTGACCGTGGCGCAGAACGAGGACATGCGAAAGATCACGGCGTGGGCGGCGATCATCGCCATCCCGACCATGGTGTGCGGGGTGTACGGGATGAACTTCGACCACATGCCGGGGCTGGACTCGGTCTACGGGTATCCGGCGACGCTGCTGGTCATCGCGGTGGCGTGCTACGTGGTACACCGGGGCTTCCGCCGCAACGGCTGGCTCTGAGCCCGCCGTACCACACCGCGGGGACATCTGTCCGAATCCGGCGGGTGCCCGCTACTCCGATCCGATACGAAGTTGGCGCCCTTCTTGACTTAGAATCTGTCCACCGTAGGATCGGAGTCGGCGACAGCCACAGGAAACAGGAAGACCACGTACGGCAGGAGACGAAGACTCCGACATGCGCGTACGCCGCCGTTTCGAACCGCACGGCTGCCCGGAGCCCGGTTCGAGGGTTGCGTCCAGGCGTAAACCGGCCACACCGCACGGTTTGCCCATGCCTGCCCCGGCACTTCCGTACTTCCTCCGCCCCGCGGCCCCCGAGCACCGCACCCTCAACCGCATGGTCCGGAAGGATTTTCATGGCCGACAAGCCTGAAGCACACGTCACCGACACCGACCCGGAGGGCGCGGCAGGCTGCCCCGTCGCACACGGCCGCGCCGCGCACCCGACCCAGGGCGGCAGCAACCGCCAGTGGTGGCCCGAGCGCCTCAACGTGAAGATCCTCGCCAAGAACCAGCCCGCCTCGAACCCCCTCGGCGCGGACTTCGACTACGCCGAGGCGTTCCGCAGCCTGGACCTGGCCGCGGTCAAGCGGGACATCGCCGAGGTCCTGACGACCTCGCAGGACTGGTGGCCGGCCGACTTCGGCAACTACGGCCCGCTGATCATCCGGATGGCGTGGCACAGCGCCGGTACGTACCGCATCCACGACGGCCGCGGCGGCGCCGGCGCCGGCCAGCAGCGCTTCGCGCCGCTGAACAGCTGGCCGGACAACGGCAACCTCGACAAGGCCCGCCGGCTGCTGTGGCCCGTCAAGCAGAAGTACGGCCAGCACCTCTCCTGGGCCGACCTGCTGATCCTCTCCGGCAACGTCGCGCTGGAGACCATGGGCTTCGAGACCTTCGGCTTCGCCGGCGGCCGCGCGGACGTCTGGGAGGCCGAGGAGGACGTCTACTGGGGCCCCGAGACCGAGTGGCTCGGCGACAACCGCTACAGCGGCGACCGCGAGCTGGAGAACCCGCTCGGCGCCGTGCAGATGGGCCTCATCTACGTCAACCCCGAGGGCCCCAACGGCAACCCCGACCCGATCGCCGCGGCCCGCGACATCCGCGAGACCTTCCGCCGGATGGCGATGAACGACGAGGAGACCGTCGCGCTCATCGCCGGCGGCCACACCTTCGGCAAGACCCACGGCAACGGTCCCGCCGACGCCGTCGGCGCCGCCCCCGAGGGCGCCCCGATCGAGGCCATGGGTCTGGGCTGGGCCAGCACCCACGGCTCCGGCAAGGGCGGCGACGCGATCACCAGCGGCCTTGAGGGCATCTGGACCGACACCCCCACCACCTGGGACAACAGCTTCTTCGAGATCCTCTTCGGCTACGAGTGGGAGCTGTTCAAGAGCCCCGCGGGCGCCCACCAGTGGCGGCCGAAGGACGGCGCCGGCGCGGACACCGTGCCCGACGCCCACGACCCGTCGAGGCGGCACGCCCCGACGATGCTGACGACGGACCTGTCGCTGCGCGCCGACCCGTCGTACGAGCAGATCTCGCGGCGCTTCAAGGACAACCCGGCGGAGTTCGCGGACGCCTTCGCCCGCGCCTGGTTCAAGCTCACCCACCGCGACATGGGCCCGAAGGTGCGCTACCTCGGCCCGGAGGTGCCGGCCGAGAACCTGATCTGGCAGGACCCGGTGCCCAGGGCCGAGCACGCGCTCGTCGACGCGGCGGACGTCGCGGAGCTGAAGACCCGGCTGCTGGAGTCCGGCCTGTCGGTCTCCGAGCTGGTCGCCACGGCGTGGGCGTCGGCGTCGACGTACCGCGACAGCGACAAGCGCGGCGGCGCCAACGGCGCCCGCATCCGGCTGCAGCCGCAGAAGGGCTGGGACGTCAACGAGCCCGACCGCCTGGCGCGCGTGCTGCGCACCCTGGAGGGCGTGCAGGAGGAGTTCAACTCGGCGGCCACCGGCGGCAAGCGGATCTCGCTGGCCGACGTGATCGTCCTCGCCGGCGTCGCGGGCGTGGAGAAGGCGGCCAAGGACGGCGGCATCGAGGTCCAGGTCCCGTTCACCCCGGGCCGTACGGACGCCACCGAGGAGCAGACGGACACCGAGTCCTTCGCCGCGCTGGAGCCGACCGCGGACGGCTTCCGCAACTACCTGGCCAAGGACCAGCGCCTCCCGGCCGAGTACCTCCTCCTCGACCGCGCCAACCTCCTCGGCCTCACCGCCCCGGAGATGACGGTCCTGGTCGGCGGCCTGCGCGTGCTGGGGGCCAACCACCAGCAGTCCGCCCACGGCGCCTTCACCGAGGCCCCGGGCACGCTGACGAACGACTTCTTCGTCAACCTGCTCGACCTGGACACCACGTGGACGTCGGTCGACGGCGAGGGCCAGGTCTTCGAGGGCCGCGCGGCGGCCACCGACGAGGTGAAGTGGACGGGCACCCGCGCGGACCTGGTCTTCGGCTCGAACTCGGAGCTGCGCGCGGTGGCGGAGGTGTACGCGAGCGACGACGCGAAGGAGAAGTTCGTGCACGACTTCGTCGCGGCGTGGGACAAGGTCATGACGGCGGACCGCTTCGACCTGAAGTGACCCGAGCCTGACCCGCCCGGGCCGGCGCCCCCCGGTTCACGGGGGCGCCGGCCCGACGGCTTTCCGCCGCGCGGCCGCGCTACGCACCGTATCCGCCGTCGATCCGCAGCACCGCGCCGGTGACGTACGAAGCCTGCGGGCCGGCAAGGAAGGCGACGCCGGCGGCGATCTCCTCCGGTCTGCCGTGCCGCCCCATCGCCGTTGTCGGAAGGAACATGGGGGCGGCCGGGCCGTCGGCGGGGTTCATCTCGGTGTCGACGAACCCGGGCTGGATGACGTTGACCGTGATGCCCCGGTGGGCCAGGTCGCGGGCTGCGCCCCGGCTGTAGCCCTCAAGGGCCGACTTGGCGCCCGCGTAGTCGGTCATCCCGGGAAAACCCACCCGCGTTCCCACGCCCGAGCTGATACTGATGATCCGGCCGCCGTCGGGCAGCATCGGGAACGCCACCCGGATCGCGGCCACCACACTGGTGTAGTTGATGGCGAGCTGGCGGTCGAAGGCGGCCTCGTCGGCGAGCTCGCTGTCGATCGGGGCGGCGACGGTGGCACCCGCGTTGTTGACCAGGATGTCCAGCTTTCCCCAGTGCTCCACCACGCGCCGGATCAGGCCCGCCGCCTGCGCCGCGTCCGACTGGTCCGCCCGGAAGGCCGCCGCGCGCACCCCCTTGGCCTCCAGGTCGGTGACCACGGCCCTGGCCCGGTCCGCCGAGGACGAGTAGCTGATCGCGACGTCGGCTCCCTCGTCGGCCAGCGCCAGCGCCGACGCCGCCCCGATTCCCCGCGACCCGCCGGTCACGATCGCCACCTTGCCGTCCAGCTTTCCCATGTGCTCCCACTTCCCTGGTGCAACGCGCCACGAAGTTCTTGACTGCTCGGTCCACCATAAGCATATGGTGGACCGAGCAGTCAAGAATCGGTATCCTGCACGCATGGCACGTCCGCGATCGTTCGACGAGAAGCAGGTGCTGAACGCCGTCCGCGATCAGTTCTGGGACGCCGGTTACGCCGCGACCTCGCTGGAAGACCTGATGCGGGTCAGCGGCCTGGGCAAAGGCAGCCTGTACGCAGCGTTCGGCGACAAGCGTCAGCTCTTCCTCCGGGCGCTGCGCAGCTACACCGACGACAGCCACGGCCGGCTTCGGGAAGCCCTCGCCGAGGCTCCGCGGGCCCTGGACGCCCTGCGCATGCTCCTTGAGGCACCGATCGACGACCCGACCGGCGCCGGCACGCGACGCGGCTGCCTGATGGCCAACAGCACCTGCGAACTCGGCAACGCCGATCCGGAAGTCCTCGACCACGCCCACCGCACCTACGAGACGTCCACCGCGCTGATCGGCGACTGCGTCGCCCGCGCCCAACGCGAGGGCGACCTGCCGGCCGGAGTGGATCCGATCGCACTGGCGCGGGCCCTCCTGGCCGCGCAGCAAGGGCTCGTGTTCATGAGCCGGACCGGGCTGGACACGGCCACGCTCACCGCCACGGCGCGGTCACTCGCGGCCCGACTCCTGCCGGACCGCTCCGGCGACTGAGCCGACAGGCGCCAAAACTGCCCGCCGGGCGGCCCGCGGTGGCGGCCAAACCCCTCGATGGAGTGGTCCGGAGGCGAGAGCGCACCGCGTCGTGCACCCGTCGTGCGCCCCAGGTGGACCAGGAAACCTCGTGACTCCACTGCCATGTGTCACGCGTGAGGTCCGAGTGCATACCTAGGGGTGATGAGTTCAGCGATTTTCCATCCCGCACGAGGGAGAGCCGGATGACCCAGTGTTCCGACCCCGGGGAAGAATCCGCTGAAGAATTCTTCGACACGCTCACGGGCATTCTCGCCGAGGCGTACGGCAGCCATCTGCATTTCGGGTACTGGGAAGCCTCCGCGGACGGGTCACTGGCCGCGGCCACCGAACGCATGACGGAGCAGGTGATCAAGCGCACCCGGGTGGGCGCCGGGCAGCGGGTGCTCGACATCGGCTGTGGTACCGGTGCGCCCGCCCTGCGCCTTGCCCGGGTCCGCGGCGTGGAGGTCGTCGGCATCTCGGTGAGCCGGGGCGAAGTCGACCGCGCCAACGAGCGCAGCCGGCGTGAGGAGTTGGCGCACCGAGTGCGCTTCGAGTGTGCGGATGCCATGTCGCTGCCGTACGCCGACGGATCCTTCGACGCGGTGTGGGCGATCGAGTCGATGAGCCACATGCCGGACCGCGGAAAGGTGTTCGGTGAGATCGGCCGTGTGCTTGCTCCCGGAGGCCGGCTGGTGCTCGCGGACGGATACCGGCGCGGCGCCGGACCGGAGGCAAGCAGTGCTCTGATGGACACCATGTGCGCGGCGTTCCGTATGCACTCCCCTCCCACGCCGGCGGGATATACGGAACTCCTCGCCGCGGCCGGACTCCGGACCCTCGAAACCCTCGACCTGTCCGATCACGCCTGGCGCTCGATCGGCTACCTGACCGGGACCCTGCGGGCGCGCTCTCCGGAATTCGCCCACGTTCTGGGGCAGGCGTCCTTCACGCGGCTCATGGAGTGCCTGGGCGAAGCCGATGCCGCAGAGGTCTTCGGGTATGCGCTGCTCACCGCAGAACGCAGTTCCGACTGAGACCGGAGGTGACATCCGCATGGATGCCAGGAGTTCACGGGTTCCCGAGGCCCGGCCGCACCCCGACACCACATTCACCGAGTACACGATCCCCACGCTGAAGCGGCTCCTAGCGTGTACGGGGCTCGACGCCGAGTCGGGAGCTTCGACGGTGCGTACGATGCTCGCGTCGTGGGGCGATCAGCCCATCGGGACGGAACCGGTCTGGGGATCATTCATCACCACCGATACGTCACCGGTGGAGTTCTCCGCCGCGTTCGGTCGCACCGGCACCGAAGTGCGGGTCTGCGTCGAAGCGCAGCCGCCTCGCCCCACCACGGCCGACGCGCAAGCCACCGCGTCCCGCCTCACCCGCCGCCTCGTGGAGCACGCCGGCATCTCCACCCGCAGACTCGATGCGATCCGGGATCTGTTCCTCCCCGGGCAGGACGCCCAGGGGTGGGCCATGGCACACGCGGTGGGCCTCTCCGAGAAGTCGGCCCCGAACTTCAAGGTCTACCTCAACGCGAACGCTTCACCTGCGATGACTGCGGATGAACGCGTGCGGGTCGCGCTGGAAAGGCTGGGCTTCGGCCAGGCTTGGGAGCCCCTTCGGGCCTTCGCCGACCGCGGCAGCGACCTCGACCCCGTCGTGTACATCAGCCTGGACCTCTCGGACCAACCCGACGCGCGGGTCAAGGTCTACTTCCTGCACCGCGACATCACCCCTGCGCACTGGGACAGCAAGCTGGCGGTCCTGCCCGCACACCGGCCGGGCTCGGTGGAGGAATTCGCCACCGGACTCACCCAGTACACCGGGCCGCAGCCGGTGATCACCAACTTCACCTTCACGGCGCAGGGAGGGCAGCGGCCCGAATCGGCCACCGCATATGTTCCGCTATGGCACTACGTCGCCAGCGACCAGGTCGCCTGCGACCGGGTCAGGCACGCGCTCACGACCAACGGAATCCCCGACAAGGACTACCGGTCACTGCTCTCGCGCGTGGCTCGAAAGCCCCTCGACGAGAGCTGGGGAATCCACAGCTTCGCCTCGATACGCCTGGGCCACAGCGGATCGCCGATCACGGTCTACCTCTCACCCATGTTCTACGGCAAGAGCCGAATCACCCGGCGAGAGATCACCGAACTGTTCCCGAACCTCGACGAGACCTGAAATCCGGCCGGAATACGCAGCAGGGAGAACACGTGCGGACTCGTGAACTGGTAGCTGCCGGGGTGCACACCGGGGCACTCGTCGAAGCCTACACTTGCTGCGGACAGTATCTGTCCAGGAGCAATTCTGCGGCCTATCCGGCGGCGCGGGCGCTGCTGTACCCGTCAATTCGCCCGTACTACGACGCCATTCTCGCCTTCTGCGGGTACGCCGACGAACTCCTGGACGATCAGACGACACCGGTCCGCGAGCGGGAAGTCGCCTACGACGCATGGACGTCGGCGTTCTTCGACGGCTCCTACGAGTCGGACCCGGCGGGTGCGCTCCCTCCCGGCGGGCCACAGGGGCGCCTGATCTCCCGGGCGTTCCGGCACGTCGTCGACACCTACGGCATCGATCTCGACACCGTTCGCGAATTCCTCCACACGATGCGCGGGGACCTCCATGTCACGTCCTACGCCACCTACGCCGACCTGAACAGGTACATGAGCGGAATCAGCGGCGTGCATGCCGGGTGGATGAACGCGCTCCTGGAGACACGCCACGACGACGCCCAGCGCATCGCGTCCTCGCTCGGATACGGCGTGTACCTCCTGGACTTCCTCGCCGATCTCCGCGAGGACCTCGAACTGGGACGCGTCTACATCCCGGCGGAGGACCTCGACATGTTCGGGCTGGACCGCGCCGCATTCGAGCAGATCGTCTCACGCGGTGTCATGACGCCGCCTTTTCGCGAGCTGATCCACTTCGAAACGGTCCGGGCGGGGCAGTACTTCGATACCGCCGACACGTGGTGGCGTCACGTCCACCCCTCTTCCCGCGAGCTGCCCCGCCAGTACCTGGCGCTCGCACGCCTCAGCCTGCGGCAGTTGGTCCGCTCCGACTACGACGTCTTCCGCAGCCGCCCCCGCGGCCGGCTTCTCGGCGCAACCCGCGCCCGCACCAGTACCGGGGTTTCCTACCTGCGGGCGCGCAGGGACCACCGCAGGCACGCCCGCGGCTCGGCGGCTGCCGGTACGTAGCGGCCGGCGGCCGACCCGCGTGCGTCCGCGCGCTACGCGGCGATCGCCACCGAGGTCTTCGCCAGGGCCGGGGTGCGGGGGGTGCGGTGGGGGGCGGCGAAGACGATCGCGCGGAGGACCGCGAAGCGGCCTACGCCCGCGAGGGCCGAGGCGGAGAGGTAGACGGCCTGTTCCGTGACGACCGAGGGGTCCGACTGCGCGGCGTGCAGCGCCAGCAGCGCGGCGGTGGTGAAGGCGTAGCACACGGCGACCGTCAGCGCCGACTGGAGGTGTACGCGCCAGCCGCCGCGCTCGCTGCGGAACGACACCCGGCCGTGCAGCTCGGTGGCGAGCAGCGTCGAGACCACGGTGATCAGCGCGTTGGCCACCATCATCGGCATGGCCCCGTCGAGCAGCACGAGCGCGCCGCTGGAGGCCAGGCCGACGCCGCCACCGCAGACCACGAACCGGGCGAACGCCGCGACGGCCGGGCGGCTGGGGAGCTGAATCACGGGGTCCTCCGAGGTCGGTACGCCACCGCCGTTGCGCCGGCACCCTCGAAGTTACGGATCACGCGGCACCCGCACGATCCGGGATCCCCCCGGCCTTGGTAGGGGTTACCCCCCCTCCGGCCCTTAGGGCTGGTCTCACCCCCTGGTACCACCCGGGCCGCCCGCGTCCCCTGACGTCCACGGGCCCTTCGCCGCCGCGCGCGGCGGCCGGGGCCCCGCGGACTCAGTGGATGACGTCGAAGACGTTCTTCTGGAGGCCGTTGGCGTAGACCTCGTGGTCGACGAGCTTCAGCTTCTGGGTGTCCTTCGACGTGTCGCTGTACAGCCGCTTGCCCGCGCCCAGCAGCAGGGGGAAGACCAGCAGGTGGTAGCGGTCGATGAGGCCGGCGTCGGCGAGGCTGTGGTTGAGGGTGGCGCTGCCGTGGACGATGATCGGGCCGCCCTCCGTCTCCTTCAGGGCGGCGACGTCGTCGAGGGAGCGCAGGATGGTGATCTCGTTCCAGTCGGTGACGAGGTCCTCCTCGGCGAGCGTGGTGGAGACGACGTACTTCGGCAGGACCTTGTATCTGGCGAACTCCTCCATCCCCGGCCACACCGGGCTGAACGCCTCGTAGCTGACCCGGCCCATCATCAGTGCGCCGGCCTCCTCCTGCTCCCGGCCCTTGAGTTCGTACGCCTCGGGGAGGAACTCGACCTCCTTGAAGGTCCAGCCGGAGTTGCGGTAGCCGGGCTCGCCGCCGGGGGCTTCCACGACGCCGTCGAGGGACACAAAGGCCGTGCTGATCAGGGTACGCATGGGTTGATGACTCCTGGTCCGTGGTGGCTCGGGCGGGGTCGGCCCCCGCGCCGCTTGCGGTCATCCTTTACGACGGCACTGACAGCCGGAAGTCATCGCTCGCCGCGCGGAAATCGTTCAGTAGCGCAGCACCGCAGAGATGCGGCCGTGGTCCGCGAGGGCGTCGTCGGGGACGAACGTGACGTCCGCGCCGGTGTCGAGCGCCTTCTCGACGATCTCGTCCACGATGTCGTGGCGGGCCTGCGGATCGTCGTCCTCGGCGGGGACCAGGTGGTCGTCCGCCGCGGAGCGGACGGTGATGCGGTAGTTCTCCTCGACGACCAGGCGGTGGACGCGGCCGTCGGAGACCTTGGCCCACACCTCGTCCACGCCGCCCGCGAAGGCGCGGCGGCC
>NZ_JACBXC010000390.1:0-2500 GCF_013870535.1 Streptomyces phytophilus
ACACAGTGGACGCAAGCAGCTATGGACAAGCCCTCGGCCTATTAGTACCGGTCACCTCCACCCCTCACAGGGCTTCCAGATCCGGCCTATCAACCCCGTCGTCTACAGGGGGCCTTAACCCCTCAAAGGGGGTGGGAGTCCTCATCTCGAAGCAGGCTTCCCGCTTAGATGCTTTCAGCGGTTATCCCTCCCGAACGTAGCCAACCAGCCATGCCCTTGGCAGAACAACTGGCACACCAGAGGTCCGTCCGTCCCGGTCCTCTCGTACTAGGGACAGCCCTTCTCAAGACTCCTACGCGCGCAGCGGATAGGGACCGAACTGTCTCACGACGTTCTAAACCCAGCTCGCGTGCCGCTTTAATGGGCGAACAGCCCAACCCTTGGGACCGACTCCAGCCCCAGGATGCGACGAGCCGACATCGAGGTGCCAAACCATCCCGTCGATATGGACTCTTGGGGAAGATCAGCCTGTTATCCCCGGGGTACCTTTTATCCGTTGAGCGACGGCGCTCCCACAAGCCACCGCCGGATCACTAGTCCCTGCTTTCGCACCTGCTCGACCCGTCAGTCTCGCAGTCAAGCTCCCTTGTGCACTTACACTCACCACCTGATGACCAACCAGGCTGAGGGAACCTTTGGGCGCCTCCGTTACATTTTAGGAGGCAACCGCCCCAGTTAAACTACCCACCAGACACTGTCCCCGATCCGGATCACGGACCCAGGTTAGACATCCAACACGACCAGAGTGGTATTTCAACGACGACTCCACAACCACTGGCGTGGCCGCTTCACAGTCTCCCACCTATCCTACACAAGCCGAACCGAACACCAATATCAAGCTATAGTAAAGGTCCCGGGGTCTTTCCGTCCTGCTGCGCGAAACGAGCATCTTTACTCGTAATGCAATTTCACCGGGCCTATGGTTGAGACAGTCGAGAAGTCGTTACGCCATTCGTGCAGGTCGGAACTTACCCGACAAGGAATTTCGCTACCTTAGGATGGTTATAGTTACCACCGCCGTTTACTGGCGCTTAAGTTCTCAGCTTCGCCACCCGAAGATGACTAACCGGTCCCCTTAACGTTCCAGCACCGGGCAGGCGTCAGTCCGTATACATCGCCTTACAGCTTCGCACGGACCTGTGTTTTTAGTAAACAGTCGCTTCTCGCTGGTCTCTGCGGCCACCCCCAGCTCAGACCGTAAAGGCCATCACCGGAAGCGGCCCCCCTTCTCCCGAAGTTACGGGGGCATTTTGCCGAGTTCCTTAACCATAGTTCACCCGAACGCCTCGGTATACTCTACCTGACCACCTGAGTCGGTTTAGGGTACGGGCCGCCATGAAACATCGCTAGAGGCTTTTCTCGACAGCATAGGATCATCCACTTCACCACAATCGGCTCGGCATCAGGTCTCACCCATAATGTTGCACGGATTTACCTGCACAACGGGCCACACCCTTACCCCGGGACAACCACCGCCCGGGCTGGACTACCTTCCTGCGTCACCCCATCACTCACCTACTACAAGCTCGGGCCACCGGCTCCACCACACCCACCCTCACCCAAAGGGATCAGACAGGGGGCTTCACGGGCTTAGCATCACCTGATTCAATGTTTGGCGCTCCACAGCGGGTACCGGAATATCAACCGGTTATCCATCGACTACGCCTGTCGGCCTCGCCTTAGGCCCCGACTTACCCTGGGCAGATCAACTTGACCCAGGAACCCTTAGTCAATCGGCGCACACGTTTCCCACGTGTGTATCGCTACTCATGCCTGCATTCTCACTCGCGAACCGTCCACCACTACCTTCCAGTGCGGCTTCACCCGGCACACGACGCTCCCCTACCCAACAACACACCCGTTAGAGCTTACTGTGCTGCTGACACGACTTCGGCGGTACGCTTGAGCCCCGCTACATTGTCGGCGCGGAATCACTTGACCAGTGAGCTATTACGCACTCTTTCAAGGATGGCTGCTTCTAAGCCAACCTCCTGGTTGTCTCTGCGACTCCACATCCTTTCCCACTTAGCATACGCTTAGGGGCCTTAGTCGATGCTCTGGGCTGTTTCCCTCTCGACCACGGAGCTTATCCCCCGCAGTCTCACTGCCGCGCTCAACTTACCGGCATTCGGAGTTTGGCTAAGGTCAGTAACCCGGTAAGGCCCATCGCCTATCCAGTAGCTCTACCTCCGGCAAGCAACACACGACGCTGCACCTAAATGCATTTCGGGGAGAACCAGCTATCACGGAGTTTGATTGGCCTTTCACCCCTAACCACAGGTCATCCCCCAGGTTTTCAACCCTGGTGGGTTCGGGCCTCCACGACCTCTTACAGCCGCTTCACCCTGCCCATGGCTAGATCACCCCGCTTCGGGTCTAGAGCGTGCAACTCAACGCCCAGCTAGGACTCGCTTTCGCTACGGCTACCCCACACGGGTTAACCTCGCTACACACCGCTAACTCGCAGGCTCATTCTTCAAAAGGCACGCAGTCACGACGC
>NZ_JACBXC010000391.1 GCF_013870535.1 Streptomyces phytophilus
GCGCGGGCGATGTCGGCGCGCAGGGCGTCGAGCTCGCGGGTCCTGCCGACGAACCGGTGGGGGGCGGCCTGTTCCGTCACGCCGGTGAGCGTAATTCACCCAGCGTGAAGGGCGGGTCACGTGACGGCACATGGCCGAACGCCGGAACGAAGATCACCGCATCGGATCAACCGCCCGGCGGCCCCCCACCGGCACCGGTCAGGGTGTGAACGGGCGGGCCGGCCAGGGGGCGTTCGCCGGGCGCAGCGCGTCGAGACCGCCGTCCGTGCGGGCCGCGTGGAGCGCCAGGACGCCGAGCATCAGGCAGTTGTTGTGCAGGTCCCCGGCGAGGGCGCCGCGCAGCAGGTCGGCCACCGGCACCCGGTCGAGCGTGAGGTCCAGCTCCTCGCCGTGCGCGGCGTAGCGCTCGCCCACCGCCTCGGTCACGCCGCGGGCGAGGAAGACGCGCACGGCCTCGTCGCAGCCGCCCGGGGTGGTGTAGACGTCGACCAGCACGCGCCAGTCGTCGGCCTTGACGTGCGCCTCCTCGTACAGCTCGCGCCGGGCGGCGCTCAGCGGATTCTCGCCGGGCACGTCGAGGAGCCCCGCGGGGATCTCCCAGAGCTTCTGCCGCACGGGGTGGCGGTACTGGCTGAGCACCAGCACGCGGTCGTCGTCGTCGAGGGCGAGGACGGCGACCGAGCCGGGGTGGACCTGGTAGTCGCGGCGGGCGACGGTGCCGTCGGGCATCACCACGTCGTCGGTGCGCACGGCGGTCTTGGCGCCCTTGAACGGCGTCTCGGAGGCGACGACCTCCCACTCGGCCGCCGTGTCTTTCAACAGCTCGGCCTTCGACTGCTCCGCCATCACTTGCCCCCCTCGCGCACGGCGGCCACCGGCTTCTGCGCACCCGCGTGCGCGCCGTGCGGGCCGGCCTGCTGCTGCACGCCGCCCTGCTGCCGTGCTCCCGTTTCCTTCGCCGCCTCGTGCCTCGCGACGGCGGCCTTCAGCAGCCCGGCGAACAGCGGGTGCGGCCGGGTGGGCCGGGAGCGCAGCTCGGGGTGGGCCTGGGTGGAGACCAGGTACGGGTGCACCTCGCGCGGGTACTCGACGTACTCCACGAGCTTGTTGTCCGGGGAGGTGCCGGAGAAGGCGAGGCCGGCCTTCTTCTCCAGCTCGCTGCGGTAGGAGTTGTTGACCTCGTAGCGGTGCCGGTGGCGCTCCTCGACGTACGGCTGGTCCGCGTACGCCTCCCGTACCACCGAGCCCTCCGCCAGCTTGGCCGGGTAGAGCCCCAGGCGCATCGTGCCGCCCATGTCTCCCTCGCCGGCGACGATGTCGAGCTGCTCCTCCATGGTGGAGATCACCGGGTCGGCGGCGGCCTGGTCGAACTCCGTGGAGTTCGCGCCCGTGATGCCCGCGAGGTTGCGCGCGGCCTCGATGACGATGCAGTGGAGGCCGAGGCAGATGCCGAGCAGCGGCACCCGGTTCTCCCGCGCGTAGGTGACCGCGCCGATCTTGCCCTCCACGCCGCGCTCGCCGAAGCCGCCGGGGATGACGATGCCGTCCACGTCCGCCAGGTGCTTGCGGGCGCCCTGCGGTGTGCGGCAGTCGTCGGACGTGACCCATTTGATCTTGGCGCGGGCGTTGTTGGCGAAG
The DNA here is from genome assembly GCF_013870535.1 of Streptomyces phytophilus. GTDB lineage: Bacteria > Actinomycetota > Actinomycetes > Streptomycetales > Streptomycetaceae > Streptomyces > Streptomyces phytophilus. Next base: position 1,639 of record NZ_JACBXC010000391.1, read on the forward strand.
CCGCCGGCGCGGATCGCCTCGGTGACCGACAGATAGGCGTCGGGCAGGTCGATGTACTTGCCGACGAGCGCGATCGTCACCTCGTGCGCCGGCTCGTGCACGCGCCGCAGCAGGTCGTCCCACTCGCTCCAGGCCACGTCCCTGAACGGCAGGTCCAGCTTGCGGACGACGTACGCGTCCAGGCCCTCCGCGTGCAGCACCTTGGGGATGTCGTAAATCGACTTGGCGTCGATGGCCGCGACGACCGCGGCCTCGTCGACGTCGCACATGAGCGAGATCTTGCGCTTGATCGCCGCCGGCACCTCGCGGTCCGCCCGCAGCACGATGGCGTCGGGCTGGATGCCGATGCTGCGCAGCGCGGCGACGGAGTGCTGCGTCGGCTTGGTCTTCAACTCGCCGGACGGGCCGATGTACGGCAGCAGCGAGATGTGGACGACGAACACGTTGTCCCGGCCGACCTCGTGCCGCACCTGGCGGACGGCCTCCAGGAACGGCAGCGACTCGATGTCGCCGACGGTGCCGCCGACTTCCGTGATCACCACGTCGACGTCGTCGGAGGCCATGCGCCGGATACGGGACTTGATCTCGTTGGTGATGTGCGGGATCACCTGCACCGTGTCGCCCAGGTACTCGCCGCGGCGCTCCTTGGCGATCACGGTGGAGTAGACCTGGCCGGTGGTGACGTTCGCCGAGCCGTCGAGGTCGACGTCGAGGAAGCGTTCGTAGTGCCCGATGTCGAGGTCGGTCTCGGCGCCGTCGTTGGTGACGAAGACCTCACCGTGCTGGAACGGGTTCATCGTGCCGGGGTCGACGTTCAGATACGGGTCGAGCTTCTGCATCGTGACGCGCAGCCCGCGCGCCTTCAGCAGCGCGCCCAGGCTGGAGGCGGTGAGCCCCTTGCCGAGCGAGGAGGCGACGCCTCCCGTGACGAAGATGTGCTTTGACGTCGTGGATGGCATGGCCAAGAGGGGCTCCCGTGGTCGCTGACGAGGTGCGTGGCGGGGTGCCCCAGATCGAGGTGGGTCGCTCGGCGAGCGCCGCCGCCACATGCCCGGCCGGCCCTCCGCTCCACGGGCTACCAGGGTAACAGTGATCCCCTGGTCACCGCCCGCGGCCGACCGCTCCCCGCCCGCCCGACCCGATCGGCCCAGGGGGAATCCGCGACCGTGGCGCGCGCGCACGCGCGAAGGCTTTATCCTCTGCGGAACGCACTTCTAGCTGGAGAGGCACGTGGCCGGGCGGATCGAGGACTACGCACTTCTGGGCGACATGCAGACGGCAGCGCTCGTCCGTCGCGACGGCACGGCCGACTGGCTCTGCCTGCCCCGGTTCGACTCCCATGCGGTGTTCGCGTCCCTACTGGGGACCGAGGAGCACGGCTTCTGGCGCCTCGGTCCCGCGTACGCCCCCGAGACCTCCCCGCCGCCCGCGACCCGGCGGCGCTACCGGGGCGACTCGCTGGTGCTGGAGTCCGAGTGGGACACCCCGCGCGGCACCGTCCGGCTGATCGACTTCATGCCGCCGCGCGACGGCGCCTCCCCGCAGCTCATCCGCATCGTGGAGGGCGTCACGGGCCGGGTGCCGATGCGCTCCGCGCTGCGGATGCGCTTCTCCTACGGCCGTATCGTGCCGTGGGTCCACCAGACCGAGGACGGCCGCACCGTCGGCGTCGCCGGGCCGGACTCGGTGTGGCTCGACGCCCCGGTGCCGACATACGGCCGGGACCTCACCACGTACTCGGACTTCACCGTCGGCCCCGGCGACCGGCTGGCGTTCACGATCAGCTGGCAGCCCTCGCACCGCGAGCCGCCGCAGCCCGCCGACCCCGAGACGGCGCTCACCGCCACCGAGGACTTCTGGCAGGACTGGACAGAGCACTGTACGTACCACGGCCCCTACCGGCACGCCGTGATCCGCTCGCTGATCACGCTCAAGGCCCTGACGTACGAGCCGACCGGCGGCATCGTCGCCGCGCCCACCACCTCGCTGCCGGAGGACATCGGCGGCGTGCGCAACTGGGACTACCGCTTCACCTGGCTGCGCGACGCCGCCATCACCCTGTCGTCCCTGCTGCGCACCGGGTACCACGAGGAGGCGCGCGCCTGGCGCGAGTGGCTGCTGCGCGCGGTCGCGGGCGACCCGGAGAACCTCCAGATCATGTACGGCATCGCGGGCGAGCGCGAGCTGGGCGAGTCGGAGCTGGACTGGCTGCCCGGCTACGAGGACTCCCGCCCGGTGCGCGCGGGCAACGGCGCGGCGGGGCAGTTGCAGCTCGACGTCTACGGCGAGGTCGTCGAGGCGCTGCACCTCGCGCACATGACGGGCCTCACCCGCAACGACTACGCCTCCCTGCTCCAGCTGAAGATGATCCGCTGGGTCGAGGAGAACTGGGACCGCCCCGACGAGGGGCTGTGGGAGGTGCGCGGCCCGCGGCGGCACTTCGTGCACTCCAAGGTGATGACGTGGGTCGCCGTCGACCGCACGATCAAGCTCATCGAGTCCGGCGAGGCGGACGGCCCGCTGGAGCGCTGGCAGCGGCTGCGCGACGACATCCACCGCGACGTCTGCGAGAAGGGCTACGACCGGCAGCGCAACACCTTCACGCAGTCCTACGGCTCGCAGGAGCTGGACGCCTCGCTGCTGCTGATCCCGCAGGTCGGCTTCCTGCCGCCGGACGACAAGCGCGTCATCGGCACCATCGAGGCCATCCAGCGCGAGCTGGGCACCCCCGACGGCTTCATCCGCCGCTACCCGACCGCGGGCGACGAGACGGGCAGCGACGGGCTGCCGGGCGACGAAGGCGCGTTCCTCGCCTGCTCGTTCTGGATGGCGGACGACCTGGCGATGATCGGCCGGGTGCAGGAGGCGCGGCAGCTCTTCGAGAAGCTGCTGGCGCTCAGGAACGACCTGGGGCTGCTCGCCGAGGAGTGGGACCCGCGGCTGCAGCGCCAGGTGGGCAACTTCCCGCAGGCGTTCAGCCACGTGCCGCTGATCGACACGGCGCTGCGGCTCAGCGCGTCAGGGGCGTACGGGTAGCACCCGCAGGGGCGCGCGGAAGCGCGGCAGCGGTACGGCGCGCTTCCACGCGCCGCGGTCGGCTGCCGGCGGCCCTCCGGGCGGGGCCCGTCAGGACGGGTCGTGAGGACGGGGGCCGTCAGGCGTCGCCGTACGTCATCAACTCGTCGTAGATCGACAGCACCTGCGCGACGGTGTCGTCCTCCGTCGGCCAGGTGCCGGCCTGGGCGCGGCCC
>NZ_JACBXC010000392.1 GCF_013870535.1 Streptomyces phytophilus
CCCTGTCGCGCAGCCGGCCGAGGACCGTGCCCTCCTTGCTCTTGCGGTGGCCGCCGGGCGCGGTGTCCGTACGGGGACCCTCCAGCGCCGGTACGAGGGCCGCGCGCGAGCCCGTGTTCAGATGCAGCAGCGCCTCGTGGCCCAGGTACTCCACGTGCTCGACGATGCCGCTCATCGCGCACTCGCCGGCGCGCGCCAGCGACGGCCGGGCGATGCGCACGGCCTCGGAGCGCAGGCCGACGATCACCGGCCGGCCCTGCTGGATGCGGAGCATCTGGTGGTCGGGGGAGAGGGGGTCGGGCAGCATCAGGCTCTGCCGCCCGAGGTCGATGGTCATCCGGCCGGGCAGCGGGGCGTGCACGACGGCTTCGAGGAGGTTGATCCGCGGGGTGCCGATGAACGCGGCGACGAAGATGTTCTTCGGCAGCGCGTACGCCTCGCGCGGCGAACCGACCTGCTGCAGCACGCCGTCCCGCATCACGGCGATCCGGTCGCCCAGCGACATCGCCTCGGCCTGGTCGTGCGTGACGTAGACGGTGGTGACCGCCAGTTCGCGGTTGAGCCGGGCGACTTCGGCGCGCAGGTGGTTGCGCAGCTTGGCGTCGATGTTGGACAGCGGCTCGTCCATCAGGAACGCGGTGGGCTCCCGCGAGATCGCCCGGCCGATCGCGACGCGCTGCCGCTCGCCGCCGGAGAGCTGTGCGGGGTAGCGGTCGAGCAGGTCCTCGATGCCCAGCAGCCGGGCGGTGGCGTCCACGCGCGGGCCGACGTCGCCGCGGGCCTCCAGCTTGAGCGGGAAGCCGATGTTGTCGCGGTTGGTCATCCGCGGGTAGAGGGCGAAGTTCTGGAACACCATCGCCATGCCGCGCTGCCCCGGGGCCAGTTCGGCGGCGTCCTCGCCGTCGAGGAGCAACTGCCCCTCGGTCACGGACTCCAGCCCGGCGATCATGCGCAGCACCGTGGACTTGCCGCATCCCGAAGGGCCGAGCAGGACGACGAACTCGCCGGGCTCGATGTCGAGCGAGAAGCGGTCGACCGCCCGGATGCCGCGCTCGTAGACCTTGGTGACGCCGTCCAGCGATATCGCACGTGACATGGTGTTATGTTCCGTATTTCGGTGACAAGAATGCGGTAGGCGTGCAGAGTTGGGTTACGGGCCCCGAAAGATAGCGAAGTTCACCCGGGCTGGGAACGCCTTGCGCAGCCCCTCGCGCAGGTCGGCCCGCGAATGTGCCGGAACGGGCCTGAGGCCGCCCGCGCGGAGGGTTTCAGAGCAGTTCGCGCTCGTCCGCCGTCACGAGCCGGGTGCCGCCGCCGTCCTCCCGGCGGGCCTGCTCCAGCCGCAGCCGGGCGGTGTCGCGGCCGCCCAGGGTGAGCGTCATCAACTGGTTGCCGAACCAGGGCCCGCCGGTCTTGCGCCAGCTGATCGGCGGGGCCGCGAGGCGGCCGTGGCGGGCGAGGACCCGGCCGAGGAGCCGGCCTGCGCGGCTCCAGCCGAAGCGGAAGCCGGCCCTGATCGGGGCGGGGACGCTGTTGTGCATCGGCGAGCAGGTGAGCTGCGCGACCACCGGCCGCGGCCCCGCCTGCTCCTCCGGTTCCTCGCGTTCCTCGTGCGGCCGGTTCGGCTCGGCCACGTAGGCGTGGTGCACGTCGCCGGAGAGCACCAGCACCGAGGCCGGCGCCCGGTCGGCGCGGCCCACCTCGGCGATGAGGTCCGCGAGTTCGGCGAAGGACCGCGGGAACGCCGACCAGTGCTCCAGGTCCGCGCGCCGGCGCAGCTTCTCGCCCAGCCGTGCCCACCGCGCCCCGCGCTCACCGGCGCACAGCGCGGCGTTCCACCCCTCGGCGTCGTGCACCGCGGGCGGCAGCAGCCACGGCAGCGACGTGCCGATGAGGAGGTGGTCGTACGCGCCCGGGTCGGTCAGCGCCTGCCGGCGCACCCAGTCCATCTCGGCCGGGTCGACGAGCGCGCGGCTCTTCTCCTCCAGCACCCGCGCGGCGCGCGAGTCGACCATCAGCAGCCGGGTGCGCCCGAGGTCGCGGCGGTAGCTCCAGCGGACGGCGGCCGGGTCGGCGTCGGCGCGCTCGGCGAACTCCCGCAGCGGCTCCGTGCCGTCGCCGGCCGCGCGGACGGCCGCGTACAGCGGGTCGGCGGCCAACTCGTCGGGGGAGAGGTTGCCGAGGTGCTGGTAGACCCAGTACGACATGAGGCCGCCGAGGATCCGCTCGCGCCACCAGGGCTCGGCGCGGATCGACTCCAGCCAGGAGGCGGAGGTGTTCCAGTCGTCGATGACGTCGTGGTCGTCGAAGATCATGCAGGAGGGAACGCAGGCCAGCAGCCGGCGCACCTCGGGGTCGAGCCAGGACTCGTCGTAGAGGTGGGTGTACTCCTCGTAGTCCGCGATCTGGTCGCCCGGCGGCACGTCGAGGTCGCGGCGCCCGGCGAGGTAGTCGCGGGTGGCGGCGGAGGTCTCGTCCGCGTACACCTGGTCGCCGAGGAGGAGCAGGATGTCCGGCCGCTCGGCGTCCGGGTCGGTCTCCAGGCGGCGGGAGAGGGTGTCGAGGGCGTCGGGCCCGACGGGGTCGTGGCCGCCGCCGGGCTTGGCCGCCCAGCGGCAGGAGCCGAACGCCACGCGCAGCGCGGCGCCGGGGCGGGGGGTGCGGATGGTGCTCGCGGGGGCGCCGGGCAGCGGCCAGACCTCGTGGCCGTCGAGGAGCACGCGGTACGGGGTGGGGGTGCCCGGCGTCAGGCCGCTCACGGTGACGAGCGCGTAGTGGTGGCCGCCGACCTGCCAGGTGCGGGCGCTGCCCCCGGCGCCGTCCGCGCAGCGGACCTGCGCCTCGCACGGGCCGCCGGTCTCGACCCAGACGGTGGCGCGGGTGTCGTCGGCGTACCGCAGCAGCGGCCCGAGCCGCAGTTCCGCCATCGTCGCCTCCTGGTCCCCGTGGCCGCGCGCCACTGCGGGGGAACGCGCGGACCGGCCGGGAGGTTCCGCGGGCGCGGGCGCTTCGTGCCGTACGGGTCAGGCGACGGCCGGGGCGGGGACGGCGCGCCCGGGCACGAGCGACTCCAGCAGAGCCAGGCAGCGGGCGAACGACTGCCACTCGCGGTCCCGGTCGCCGTCCCCGTCGGCGTCCACGTCCGCCGGGCCGCCGGTCCCGGCGGGCGCGGTGAACCGGGACCACACGGCTTTGCCGAACGGCCCCGGGGCACTCCAGCCCCACGCGTCGCTGAGCGTCGCCACTATCTGCAGCCCGCGCCCGGACTCGGCGACGTCGTCCGCCTCGCACGGCGCCGGCACGCCCTCGCCCGGGTCGAAGACCGCGCAGACGACCTCGCCGCCGCGGCGTACGAGGGTGAGCGTGACCGGCTGCGGTTCGGCGACGGGCAGCGGGGGGCAGCCGGGCACTCCGTGGCGTACGGCGTTGGTCACCAGTTCGGAGACGACGCACTCGACGCTGTCGGACAGCTCGGCGAGATCCCAGTCACGCAGCGTGCTGCGGACCGTACGGCGGGCTTCGGCTATCGATCGCGGGTGGGCATCGAGGGCGCAGGCAGCGAACGCGGAGGCCCCGGCCCGCTCCCCGAACGCTGCCGTCATGCCGATTCCCCGATCATGATGTCGCCTTGGAACGTGCTGGTTGTTCAATGGTGAGTGATATGGACCTCCGGATGCAAGTACAGATGCACTTTCATCCGCAAGCACAGGTGCACGTCCCCCGGTAAGTCGGGCATACGGGCCGCGCCGGACCCGGGGCGGGTGCGGCGCGGACGCGTGCGGCGGCGGGTCAGTCACCCAACGCGTTCGCCGCCGTCGTCGTGAGGGTCTCGACGGCGTCGACCCCCTCCTCATAGGAGGGGTGGCCGTCGGAGAGGACGGCGACCAGGAGGGTGTGGCCGCCGTGCTCGACGCGGCCGATGCTGTTGACGTCCCACAGGCCCGTCGCCGAGCGCGGCAGCCAGCCGTTCTTCAGCGCGGCGGCCCCGGCGTCGTCCGCCGCCGCGGAGACACCCCAGCGCTGGTCGCCGACCACCGAGGCCATCAGCTTCTCCACGTAGTGCCGCGAGTCGCCGCTGAGCGGCGAGGCGCCCTCGCCGTACACCGCTTCGAGGAGCGCCAGCTGGTCGGCGGCGGTGGTCTGGGTCAGCCCCCAGGTGCCGCCGTCGCCGGGCTCGGTCCCGGTCAGGCCGAGGCGGTGGTTGGCCTCCGCGAGGCCCGTGCCGCCGCCGATGTCCGCCCAGAGCGCGTCGGTGGCGTCGTTGTCGCTGCTGCGTATCATCGCCGCGGCCAGCTTCTGCTGGGCGGCGCTCAGCTCCGTCCCGTCGTCCTGGGCCTGGAGCAGCAGGGTGGCGAGGATGTCGACCTTGACGATGCTCGCGGTGTCGAACGTGCCCTTGCCCGAGGCGTACGCGGCCGTCTCGCCCGAGTCGAGGTCCGCCACGGCGACGTCGTACGCGCCCGGAGCCTTCGGCAGTGCCTTGAGCGCCTTCGTCACGGCCTCGTCCGCGGAGGGGGCCGGAGCCCTGTCGCCCGCGGGGGCGTAGCGGACGTAGAGCGTGCGCGGGGCGGCGGCCTCCGCGGTGTTCCCCAGCAGAGGGGCGGAGGACGACGCGATGGCGGCGATCACGGCGAGCGTGCCCGCGGCGGCCGCCGCGGACCGCAGCGAGGGGAGGTTTCTCGACACGCTGCCGGAGGCTAGGCGAGCCGGATGCGGAAACGGCTGGGAACCAGATGAACATTCGATGAGAAAAGGGACAGCTGTGGTCTCCGTCGTGACCCGGCGTGACGCTCCCTGCGGTACCGGTCAGCGGATGATCGAAACGATGCGGCAGGCCGCCCCGGCGAGACTCCGGTCGCCGGCGACCTCGGCGCCGGCGAGGGCCGC